>JAIRJY010000044.1 GCA_031260365.1 Nitrososphaerota archaeon
TTACAAACAGAGATCGCTGGATTACCCTACGTAGGCTCATTAGCAACTGTTACAAACAAAGGTGTACTTGCCCACCCATTATTAAAAGACGAAGAACGCAAAATTTTAGAACAAGCATTCAAAGTACCAGTTGAAGTTGGCACAATCAACTGCGGCATCCCATACGTTGGTACTGGCTTACTTGCAAATAGTCATGGTGCTGTTGCTGGTTCTATGACAACTGGACCCGAGATGTTTATAATTGGGAATGCAATGGATGTTGTGCAGGAAGTAGAATAAATGAAGGTTTTCAGAGTAACAGGCGAAATAAACAAGCCAAACCTAGTAACACCATTTGCAAAAGAAATAATCGCAGAAAAAAAGGAGCACGCTATCGAAAAAGTCTACACAGAAATAGGCAGCAAACACCGAGTAAAAAGGTTCCAACTAAAAATTGAATCAGCAGTAGAACTATCAGTAGACGAAATCGAAAACGAAATCATTAAGAAAATAGTTCTTGGTGAGTAACCACTTGACAACTAGAAGCAGTCAAGAAGAAGAACTGCGAAAATTAAGCGTTGAAATGCGGTACTTAGAACAGACCGCAACAGCGTTACAACAACGGATTAGCATGGTAAATGCAACATTAACTGATTTAGCGTATGCTAACGCAACACTTGAAGGGCTCGAAAAAGAAAAAGAAAATGCTGAAATGCTTGTACCTATCGGAGGTAGTTCTTATGTACAAGTAAAACTTGCGAACCCTGATAAAATAATAGTTGGATTAGGTGCTGGCGTTTCTGTAGAAAAAACTCTAACAGATGCAAAGATAACAGTCACTGAACGACAAGTCGAGCTTGAAAAAACTCTACAGTCAGCTCAAACACAATTTAACCAAATTGCTGAACGTATAAATTCTGGTCAAAAAAGAATAGAAACTTTACTTGCAAACGTAAGACAAGGGAACGCTTAAAGAGCATGTTTGAAAAGCTTAAAGCCGGTTTTAAAGGATTAGTTACAAAAGTAACAACAACCGAGCTTAAAGCCGATAACCTAGCACCTATTTTATTTGATTTTAAGAGGAGTCTAGCAGAAAATGATGTTGCATATCCTGTTGCAGATAAAATTTGTGACGAATTAGAAAAACGTCTTGTTGGTTCTACAGTTAAACGTTTTGATGACAGTAAAGAACTCGTAGAAGATAGTCTCAAACAGGTATTGCTCAAAATTCTAGAAACGGAAAACCGTATTGATCTGTTAGAGAAAATTTCTGAAAAACGCAAAAAAACAGAACCATTTGTATTACTGTTTGTAGGAATTAACGGTACTGGAAAAACAACAACAATAGCCAAAGTTGCTCAATTCTTACGGGAAAAAAGCTACTCTGTAGTTTTAGCAGGCGCAGATACATACCGCGCAGGATCAATAGAGCAACTTGAAGAACACGCACGCCGATTGGGTATACGCGTAATCAAACATACTTATGGTGCTGACCCTGCTGCTGTAGCATTTGACACTATAAACCATGCTAAAGCACATGGAATAAATGTTGTTTTAATAGACACCGCTGGAAGAATGCAAAATAACCAGAACCTTATGAATGAACTTGTAAAAGTCAAACGTGTCGTAAAACCTGATTTAGTCATATTTACAGTTGATTCCTTAATTGGAAATGACGCCGTAATGCAAGCCGAAGAATTCAACAAAGCAATAGGTATTGACGCAACTATACTAACTAAAGTTGATGCTGATGTCAAAGGTGGCTCCTCATTAAGCGTAACATATGTCACCCAAAAACCAATTCTGTTCATAGGCGTAGGTCAAACATATAAAGACTTAGAAATTTTCGACCCTGAAAAATTCGTTAAAATGATTCTACGCTAACATATTTAAAAACAGCTAAAACATTACATCCATTAATTACTAAAAACATTTTTCATATTCAAAAAAGTAGCTAAATAAAGAAAAGATGGTTATCTGATTTGTTTATCTAGTAGTGTTCCGTTTGCGTCAAAAAGTTTAATGGCTAATGCCATTTGACCAACTGCGTGGGTTGCACAGCTTAGACATGGATCGAATGCGCGGATAACTGCTTCAACACGGTTAAGCATGCCTTCTTGTAATTGTTGGGTTTTTACATATTTTTTGGCTACTTGCGTTATTGCCTTGTTATATGCTATATTATTGTGTTCTGTTGCTATAACCATGTTATTCCAGGTAATTCTGCCTTGAATGTCAACTTTGTAGTGGTGAATTAATGTCCCTCTTGGTGCTTCTGCTATACCTACACCTTCATAATTGTTAACCATCGCTCTTGAAGCTACGTGTTCTGTGAGAATCTCTGGGTCTTCAAGTAATTTTTTAGTGGATTCAATGCAGAATAAAGTCTCAATTAATCTTGCATAATGATAATGGAATGTACTTTGTACTACACCATTTTTACCCAGTCTTTTAAATTCTTTAAATTCTTCATCAGCAAGAGGTGTGCCACAATGTGAAGCAACGTTTAATCTTGCTAACGGTCCAACACGATATGCGCCCTCAGGATACCCTACCGCTTTAAAGTATGGAAACTTCATAAAAGTGTATGGCTCAACTGCTTCTCCTATGTACTCTTGATATTTCAGAGGATCTGTACATTCAGCCACTACATTTCCATCTTTATCCATTATACGTAGTTTGCCATCATAATGTTCTAAACCACCGTCAGAATCAACTAGCCCCATATAGTATGACGGAAAATTACCAAAATTCTCAACCTCATCCCTAAAACTGCTAAGCATCTGTTTAAACATCGCTAAAGTATTTTCTGCAATCTCTAAGGCTTTTGGTAATTCATCTTGTAAATAATCCAAACGATCACGAGATAGTGACCACCTTACACCGCCTGGTTGTATCCATTCACTTGGATGAATTCTTTTACCTGCAATTTTTTCAATTATCTCTTGACCAAAACGCCGTAGTTTTACACCTTGTACTGCAAGATCAGGATATTTCTCTATTAAACCAAAAACATTACGCGACGCTGGATCTGAATCAAAACCAAACAGTAAATCTGGTGAGGACAAATGGAAAAAGTTTAACGCGTGAGACTGTATAAGCTGTCCCATATGCATTAAACGTCTCAACTTTACTGCAGTTTTAGGCGGATTTACCCCAACAATTGAATCACACGCCTTAGCCGCTGCAAGTATATGACTCACAGGACAAATACCACACGACCTGCTAGTTATCGCCGGCATTTCATAGTACGGTCTACCTTCTGTAAACTTTTCAAAACCTCGAAAATCCGTAACTTTAAACTGCGCCTCCCTCACGGTATTATCTTGGTTTAATAAAATATCTATTTGAGCATGACCCTCAATCCGTGTAACTGGATTGATCACAATTTTTTTCTCAGCTGTATCATTATTAACCATACTTAGCTTTACCCTCCATATTAGGTATCTTACCTGCCAACAACTCTGTTAACACATAATTTATCAAATCTGCTGACGGCGGACAACCCGGAATATAAAAATCAACTTTAACAATTTCATGTAATGGTCTTGTTTTAATAAGCAACTTGGGAACCATATTTGGCACTGCAGCCTGCAAATCTTCTGGTGACTTGTAAGCACGCTCTAGTACTTCTTTATCACTATTTTCCCAAGAATTCCTCAAAGCGGTAACATTACCAGTAACAGCACAGTCCCCAAACGCGATAAGTACACGCGTCTTTTCTCGGATATCTTTTAACACCTCAAGCTGTTCCTCATTTGCAACAGAACCTTCAACAAGTGTCACCTCAACATTCTCAGGAAACTCTTTAGCATCCACTAATGGACCATAGACAACCTGAATTTTTTTAGCCAAATCAACAATCTTTTCGTCTTGATCCAAAAATGACATATGGCAACCCGCACAGCCACTAAGCCATACAGTTGCAATTCTTGCTCTATTATTACTACTTACAGATGTATTAATGGCGGCACTCATTTACGGTTTCTCCGGGCAGTTATAAATTCTGCTACGTCAGGATTTTTAGTTTGAGACATTGCTTCCCCTTCAATATAAATAGCTCCAACTGGACAGACTTTAGCACATTTACGACAGCCTGTACAGCTACACGAGTCCCCCCAAGCTTCATCTAAGTCCATGATGACTTCTGTGTTTTTACTGCGTTTTTTCAAATCTAACGTGTGTACACCTTCAATTTTATCACAAACACGTACACAACGTGTACAAAGTATGCAACGGTTTCTATCTATAACTAAAAAGTCATGAGATGAATCAATAGGTTCACGTGTAAAATGTCTCTCAAACGCTACATGATTTACTCCTAATTGATTAGCTAAAGCTTGTAGTTCACAGTGATCATTTGCAACACAAACAGCACACATATGAACACGCTCAGACATGAGCATCTGAACAGCGATTTTACGATAGTTCTTCAACCGCTCCGAATTAGTAGTAACATCCATACCCGGATTCGCCGGAGTGGTACAAGCCGTAAAAAGTTTAGGCGAACCTGTAACTTCTACTAAACACAAACGGCAGCCTCCATAGGGGGTTAGGCCTTCTAAGTCGCAGAGTGTGGGAATTAGTATGCCATTATCTTTAGCTGCTTTTAATATGGTTGTACCTTCAGGAACTGAAATTTGAACACCATCAATTTTTAGAGTAATCATAAAATTTTCAGCCATTTTTACTCCTCCACGATGTTTTCGTTTTTAAAGCAGGTTCCTGCTTTACATTTTTTATTGATTATGTGTTCTAGGTATTCTTCTTTGAAATACCTAAGTGTAGTTAGAATAGGATTAGGTGCTGTTTGTCCTAAACCACATAAACTGGCGTTAATAATGTATTCACTTGTTTTCTCTAACATGTCAATATCCTTTAGTTCACCTTTGCCAGTTGTGATTTTGTCAAAAACTTCTTTAACACGTGCAAGACCCGCTCTACATGGAGTACATTTACCACACGATTCATCTATACAGAAATCTGTAAAGTAACGTGCAGTATCAACCATACATGCGTCCTCGTTTAGCACCACTATACCACCTGAACCCATAATAGCCCCAACATTCTTTAACGAATCATAATCAATTTGTGCTTCAAGTGTACTCTCAGGTAAACAACCGCCAGATGGACCGCCAACAAGAACAGCTTTAAACTTTTTACCATTTGGGATACCTCCACCTATATCGTAAACTATTTCATGTAAACTAATGCCCATAGGCACCTCAATTAAGCCAGGATTATTAATTTCGCCTGTTAAAGAGAAACATTTAGTACCCGTACAGTTAGGTAAACCATAACTTTTGAACCATGTACCACCATTTAAAATAATCAGTGGGGCATTAGCTAAAGATTCAACATTTTGAATTAACGTAGGCTTATTCCATAAACCCTGATTTGCAGGATATGGTGGTCTAGGACGTGGTTGTGCTCTACGACCTTCTGCAGACATCAAAATAGCTGTTTCCTCTCCAGCAACAAACGCACCTGCACCAAAACGCAACTCTAGATCAAAATTGTGCTGGGTTCCAAGGATATTATCCCCTAACAAATTCATAGACTTCGCTTGAGTAATAGCTTTTTGTAGCACCTCAATAGCTAAGGGGTACTCTGAACGAATGTAAATATATCCTTTTTGTGCGTCAATAGCGTAACCTGCAATAACCATGCCCTCTATAATCGCATGAGGATCAGCCTCTGCAAGTGTACGATTCGCAAAAACACCTGGATCTCCCTCATCAAGATTAGCTACAATATATTTTGGCGTATTATGTGCCCTTGCAACTAGATTCCACTTTTGTCCTACTGGAAAACCCGCACCACCTCTTCCACGCAAACCGCTGTTCAAAATTTCCTGAATTACGCCTTGTGGTGTCATGTTTGCAAGACATTTCGCTAAAGCAAAATAGCCGCCTGCAGAAATATAGTCTTGAATTCTCGTAGGGTCAATTTTACCTGCGTTTCTAAGCACAAGACGATGCTGTTTTCGGAAAAAGTCACCATGGTTGTGGAGGTACTTTTTAACAGGAATACCTGAAACTATGTGACCTTGAACAATTTCTCGAACGTTTTCAAGAGTTACACATTTATAACGATGCTCCCCAGGATCAACGAGTACTGTAGGACCAACAGAACAGGTGCCTACACATCCAGTTCTGGCAACTTTACAAATATTTTCTACACCAAACTCTTTTACTGCATCCTCAAAAGCTTTAAGCACTTTAAATGCGCCAAACGACGAACAACCACTTGAACAGCAAACATTAATACGGTACTTGTATGCTCTCTGAAACTCGTTCTCTTCTTCAGCAATTTTTTGTATATCAGACAGATTCATCTTTTGTACCTTCAAGCATGTTTTTAATTTTCTCAATTACAATCTCTTTAGTTGCCTTGCCAATAACGTGATCATCTAAAACAACCGCTGGTGCCATTGCACATGCTCCAATGCAACGTGTAAATAGAAGTGATAATTTACCATCAGCTGTTGAACCGCCTCTTTTAAGATTGAATTCTTTCTCTATAGCTACAACTATTGGTTCTACGCCTTTTACGTAGCAAGCCGTTCCTAGACATGCAGTAACTATATGTTGACCTGGCTTTCTCATTTTGAAGTAACTGTAAAACGTGGTTACACCATAAACATGGCTTGGTGGCAGGTTTAGTGATCCTGCTATATCCATTAGTAAATTTCGGTCAAGATAACCATAAATTTCTTGGGCACTATGAAGAACCTCTAATAGAGCACTTTCTTGATAGTTGTGCTTCTTTAGAACTTTTTCAAGCTGTGTACGCCGTATATCATTTGTAGTCAAAAGGATGCTCTCCCTCACTTTGAGCCTAACGAAACGTACCGATATAAAGATTCATGTCACTTTACATTGGATGATATGTAAAAAATATGTTGTTAAATGTCTAGTTGATATTTGTATAATATATTTCATGGTTATTTTAATGGTGTAATGCGCATTTATTATTTGAAATTAGTGGGAACTCTTATCTAATAGTCACATTACACAAATGTAAATAACTTCATTAACTGAGAGGGCATGAAGTGGTCGACGGTAAATATTGGAACGAAAAAATTGAAACTCTGCCACACGAAGAAATACGCACGCTCCAATTACAAAAACTCAAAGAGCAAGTGAAATATTGCTACAATAACAGTACTTTTTACCGTAAAAAATTTGATACTATAGGTTTAAAGCCTGATGACATTAAAACACTTAATGACCTTAAAAAAATTCCGTTCACAGTAAAAGCTGATTTAAAAGAAAATTATCCGTATGGTCTAGTAGCTGCACCATCAGACGAAATTGTTGAAATACACGCGTCAAGTGGAACAACCGGCGATCAAATAGTTGTTGCTTACACTAAAAATGATATAGACGTTTGGCAAGAAATTATGGCACGCTCCATATATGCTACTGGTGGGCGCTCCACAGATATAGTACACATAGCATACGGTTACGGTTTATTTACAGGCGGTTTCGGTTTTCATTATGGCACACAAAAACTTGGTGCCCGCATTGTTCCTATAAGCGGTGGTATGACACAACGCCAAATTAAACTTATGAAAGACCTAGATGTGACCATTCTTGCTTGTACTCCAAGTTTTGCTGTTTATCTTGCAGAAACTATGCTACGCGAAGGAATTGTTCCACAAAGAGATCTTAAACTTAAACGAGGCATATTTGGTGCTGAACCCTGGTCTCAACAAATGAGACAAAGAATTGAAGAAGCCTTAGGTATTGAAGCCTTTGACATCTATGGCTTAACAGAACTTTGCGGTCCAGGTGT
>JAIRJY010000023.1 GCA_031260365.1 Nitrososphaerota archaeon
CCAGATATTGCTGCTGCGACAGCTGTTTCAGGACTAACTAGGTAGACTTTTGCGTCTTGTGTTCCGCTTCTACCTTTAAAGTTACGGTTAAATGTACGCAGAGATATTGCGCCAGTCGATGGAGCTTGACCAATGCCAATACATGGACCGC
Source organism: Nitrososphaerota archaeon (assembly GCA_031260365.1). GTDB lineage: Archaea > Thermoproteota > Bathyarchaeia > Bathyarchaeales > Bathycorpusculaceae > Bathycorpusculum. Next base: position 152 of record JAIRJY010000023.1, read on the forward strand.
AAGAGTTTTCTAAGATTCTTGCACCCGACTGAATTAATGATTCCAGTTCGCCTGTGACTGCCAGGTTTTCAATTACTTGCCGTGAGCCTGCTGAGACTGTTAAACTAAGGTTTTCGTGAACTTTTTTATTTTTTAGTAGGGCTGAAACGATTTTTAGGTCTCTAAGTGATGAATTGGTGCAACTGCCTATGCAGACTTGGTCAACAGGTGTTCCTTCTAGTTCGCTAACGGGTTTAACGTTGTCTGGACTATGTGGCATAGCTAAAAGGGGTTCAACTTTCGTTAAATCGATATCGAGAGTCTCATTATATTGTTGTGTGCCTTCGTCTGTTTCTAGTTTGGTCCACTGGGTTTCTCGTCCTTGGCTGATTAAGAATTGTTTTGTGTTTTCGTCTGAAGGGAAAATTGATGTGGTTGCGCCTGTTTCTGTTCCCATGTTGGTTATTGTTCCGCGTTCAGGTACGCTTAATGTCTTAACGCCAGGACCGAAGTATTCAAGGACATTGTTTACTCCGCCTTTTACGGTTAGTTTTTTTAGGATTTCTAGTATGACATCCTTTGCTGAAACAAATGGTGAGAGTTTACCTGTTAATTTAATGCCGTAAACGTTTGGCATTTCAAGATAGAAGGGCTCGCCTGCCATTGCTGCTGCTACGTCAAGCCCACCTGCTCCGATTGCTATCATTCCCATTCCGCCTGCTGTTGGGGTGTGGCTGTCGCTACCAAGTAATGTTAGTCCTGGTTGGGCGAAGCGTTCAAGGTAAAGTTGATGGCAAATGCCGTTGCCTGGTCGGCTAAAGACTATGCCATATTTGGCGGCAACGCTTTGTAAATAGAGGTGATCATCAGCGTTGCGATAATCGTTTTGAAGCATGCTGTGATCAACAAAACTTAGACTAAGTTGTGTTTTTACTTGTGGAATTCCTATGGCTTCAAATTCGAGGTATGCTACTGTGCCTGTTGAGTCTTGGGTTAGTGTATGGTCAATTTTTAGGCTTATTTCTTCGCCTGAGGTCATTTTGCCGTTTACTAAATGTTTTTCAAATATTTTCTCTGTTACGCTTTTCCTCATGAGTACCACTTCTACTGTAAACTTGATTTGTTGTTTTATGTAGTTTCAGAAATTTAAGCCTCGCGTAAAATAAAAAATGTTTAATGGCTGGAAGTAGATAAGACTAGTTGAGGACGTACTTTGCAGTTTAAATCTAAAATTCAAGAAGTTGCTAATAATAATAATTCCCGGTTAGTTTTAGCTTTAGATTTTCCTTTTCGTAATCCTATTAATTGTCCAGAATTACTTTCTAAAGCGGATGCTTTGTTAGAGCAGGTTTATCCATATGTTTGTGCGGTTAAAGTTAATAATCATCTTGTTTTGCCTCTTGGTTTGTTTGATGGTGTGAGGGTTCTTGTGGATAAGATTCATGCAAAGGGGCTTTTGGCTATAATGGATGCAAAAGTTAATGATGTTGGTAATACTAATCAGGTTATCGCTGAGTATTATTATGCTGCTGGTTTTGATGCTATTATTGCTAATCCTTTTATCGGTTGGAAGGATGGTTTGGAGCCGCTTTTTGAGGTTTCTCGTAGGCATGATAAGGGTGTAATTTTACTTACTTATATGAGTCATAACGGTGCTGTTGAGGGATATGGACAAACAGTGTTGGATCCTGTTACTGGTGCGTTAGTTCCACAGTATTTGGTGTTTGCGCAGAAAAATGTTATGTACCGTGCTGATGGTGCTGTAGTTGGTGCTACGGTTCCTGAAAAAATACGTGAAATCCATCAAGTGTTAGGTGAGGATGTGCCTATTTATTCACCTGGGGTTGGTGTTCAGGGTGGTAATGCAGAAGCTGCAATTAAATCTGGTACACACTATTTAATTGTTGGTCGCGAAATTGTTTCAGCTGAAAACCCTGTAGAAGTTGCACGCAAACTTTGGAGCATAGCAAAGCTTGTTTAAACATTTACTCTTTTGTGTTTGTTTTAGTGTTATTATTAAAATACAGTTCTCTTTTAAGCAAGTCACGTACAGCATTGCGTATAACGCTACTTCTGCTTGAATACATTTTTGTTCTAACTAAATCATCTAAACCATTTAGATGAGCTTCTGGTATTAGTACTGTTACCAGTTTCATGTTTCTTGGTTCTGTTTTCTTTTTTTTCACTTTCTCTTTTTCTCCCCGCCAAACTGTTATATTATGTTTATAACATGCGTTAAATATAAAATTTAGTCTACTCTATAGTTAAAACAATCAGATAATTGTTGGTAACAACATTTGTTGAAACTGTTTATTTGATCTACTCAAATACAACTGAAAGAGTAGACAATATGATGATAAAACATGTTAAGTTGTAAAAATTACAATTTTTGAATTTCTTATTAGACTTCTTGCAAAGTTCCTTATAGCGTGTTTGTTTTGTTGTTGTAGTGTGTGTCATGTTTGTGGTGAAGCATGAAGGGACATGTTAGACTTATTTTGTGAGCGATTTAGTTGATTCTGGTGTAAGAGCGACCTTTGAAAAAATGTTGACATTTTTTGTCCTGTTAAACCTAAATTAACCTTAAAATGTGGCTAAAAACAAGTATATGCGTTAAAAACATGTTGTTTGTGAGTGTAAGCATTTGCGAGAACACAAATCTGGTACACATATAACAGCAAACTATGTCCATAGTTTTTAAAATTTAGTGAGGGCATGTTCTTAGTTTAGTGGATTAGGTACTGTAAAATTAATTAAGTATGTTGAGCTAAATATTGATTTGTAGTGGTTACAAATGAATGATGCACGACCTGTTATATTAAAACTCGGTGGTTCAGCTATCACTGATAAAACTGTGGAGTCAAGCCCAAAAAACGAGATTATTAATCGTTTAGCCGGAGAAATTAAACGCGCTGATCTTGACAATCTGATTATAGTACATGGTGGCGGTAGTTTTGGGCATCCAACAGCCGCAAAATATGGTATTCAATGTGGTTATAAAGAAGAAAATTTGACACAAAAATTTGGTTATGCTGAAACTCATCATATGATGACTATACTTAATGGTATAGTTATGGACGCGCTTATTTTGCAT
>JAIRJY010000072.1 GCA_031260365.1 Nitrososphaerota archaeon
TCATGTATGGAACAAAATCGGGGTTGGTCATATCTGTAACCAGAATATCGCCTTTTTTCATATTCAACGCTGCTTCGTCGGTTGTTTTAGCAACTTTAGCTACTCCAGAACCGTAACCACGTTTACCAGCACAAATACCTTTAACAACGATATTCAAATCTTCAATTTTTTCTTTAGAATCAACTGGGGCTTTCATAGTTTTTGACCACACTGTTTCTGGACGTGCTTGAACTAAGAATACACTACCTGTTGAAGAGGGCAAATCTTGATCTATTGCCCACTCGATGTCCATAATTTTGCCGTAATGCTTCTCAACTTTATGTGCAAGACCCACAAGCACCAACAAGTCTTCATCGCTTATACAGGGTTTTTGAACCCTTTCATCTCTAATTTCTGAGTGAATAGTTTTTCCGGTGCTTTGATCTCGAACATATTCAACGGTTTTTTTTGCAATACGCCGTTGTTTAATTTGATTTGTTATCTTATCAACCACAAAATTATCAGGATTAACAGCACCTGAAACCACTGCTTCACCAAGACCAAAAGTGCATTCAATAATGATCTCATTTTGGTCACCAGTTACAGGATTAATTGTAAACATAACACCCGCAGTACGGGAGTTAACCATTTTTTGAACCCCAACGCTGATAAAAACTTTATCATGTGCAAAATTTTTCTCTTCACGATAAAAAATTGCACGTGGAGTAAACAAACTTGACCAACACTTCACAACTTTATCAATAAGATCATCAGACCCTTTGACGTTAAGATACGTGTCTTGCTGTCCTGCAAAAGAAGCATCAGGCAAATCCTCAGCAGTAGCACTTGAACGAACAGCAACAAACATGTCCTTAAGGCTACAACGCTTGTTTAACTCCTCATAAGCTTTCTTAATTGACACCTCAATGTCTTTAGGTATTGGAGTTTTTTCAATTAAATCACGAATTCGCTTTGAAGCAAATTCATACTGCTTAGGATCATTATGATCCGTAATAGATTCTTTAAGAATAGCATAAATTTTTTTAGAAATTTGCGTTCCTTCAATAAATCGCTCATACGCAAAAGATGTAACGGCAAACCCATCGGGAACTGGCAACCCAGCGTGAATCATCTCACCGAGACTGGCATTTTTACCACCAACAACAGGAACATCTGTATTCCTTATAGCGTTAAACCACAAAATTGATGGTTTATTTATCCTGCTCTCTGGGCTTGCTTCACTCAAGCTGTTTCAGTCTCCGGGGCATTCCCTGCGGCAACTGGAAGCTTAGTTACAACAATTTTACAATGTATTGGTAACTTGGCACTACCACGCTTAAGAGCTAATTTCGCAACCTCAACAGCTGTAGCTTTCACTTTCACTGTGATTATTGGTTGATCTACCTCTACCTTCGCGGCTGTACCCACAGGGGTCCCAAAGGAACGCCTCATACCTTGTTGAAGACGGTCAGCATGCGCTCCAAAAATCATTTTATTTTCCCGTAAAATAATATGGGGATACGTTTGAACAACCATAAGATACTCATTAACTAATTTTTCAATTAAGATACGATTTGTAGCTACACGTGCCGCCTCAAGCGCGCTATGACGCACCTGAACACGTTTTGTTGATAAAAGTTTAACTTCAAGATCAAAAACACCCTTGGTATCACCCATGGTAAATTTTACAATCTTTGGCGGCGGAAACCCTCGAGCATACTCTTTCCTTGTGTATGCACGATTCTTTACATGTCTGAAATTTCGTGCGTGCATCTAAAGCAACTTCCCAGTTTTAATGAATTTTAGTAACTTTCAATATTTGGTAACATATAAATCATTAGGACGTTCGACATAAAAAGCGCATATGAAGTATAAACGGTCTGTTAATTTATGAAACAAGTTTTTTGCTATCTGATGCGGGATAACTACTGCACGATAGACTTCTTGCACAACTTGGTCCACAACAAGTCATTCTTAACGCAAACGATGAATTAAGGCAGTGTGTACCACTTTAGGGTTCTGTTAACTCATCGTAAGATGGACTTTATTGTTAACAGTCGTGAGATAATTTTTATCCGTGTTAACGTTCGTGGGATAACTCAGTTTTTTATGTGCTGAATCAGACTGTTAAAGATCGAATAATAGTTTTTTGCGTTGACAGTATAACTTAAAGCCATATCTATCAGTAAAATTTTTTATCAATTCATTCATTGATGTATGTGAAAGGAAATAAAAATGAAAAACAGAAGGATATTAACGGACAACATATATTACGATAAAACCTTTACAGAACCTGACTTGAAAAATGAATCATATTCCAAAGAAATTATATCAATCGAGGGAGTACATGCATCTAATAGGTGGATTAAGGCGGATAATGGACACCACGTTACAAAAAGACATATATTAGCATTCTATAAGTTAGAGTAGCACCATTTTTACTCTGTATTGTTTTTTCTGATTTGGTTATTGTGTTGCATAATTTATGAATCATAGGAAAACCATGAGTTTTCACCTATATGGAAATAAAATCGTTTTTTGTAATTTTGCTGTGCGTAACGTTTTTTTCGGGCAGATAATTCTTTACAGTTTACCATCATTGTTCATCTACTTGCCTCTCATGAAGACGAATACTCTGTAAATCTCCCTAAATGTGAACATTTTCACAATTTCAATTTAAGCCACTATAATAGAGCTAAAACAAAAAGTATAGATAAGGAAAAAGAAAGTAACAGAACAGCTTATCGCGCTTAAATATGTCAGTTGACTTGTTGTCTTTTATGTTCATATGGGCAGTCATTTCAGGGAAAAACTGGCAACTTTCGCTAGCTGAATTTATAGCTTATCTACAAGCAAAGCAAATAAATTTTGAAATACAACAGGTTACTAAAGAATATTTTATCATCCAAACTCAGCAAGAATTATCTCCAACAATTATCAATGAATTAGGAGGTACAATAAAAATTGGTCAAACTGCTGTAACGTTTCCCAGTCAATTAATAAAAGATGCCTTTGTTAAACATAACAAGCAATCTGAAGAACAAATTGTGGAAGTTTTAGAGGAAAATAGCAATATTATTAATGAGTTGATTGAACACTCGAAGGGCAAAGTGTTTTTTGGTGTTAGCATTTACTTTGAAGAACATCACCTTAAATCTCGTGCTGGCGAAATCCAGCGACTACTTGGAAGTGCAATAAAAAAGAAGTTAGCAGAGCATAACAAAAAAGCTCGTTTCATGGGGTTTGCTAACAAATCACAAGGACGACTTAGCCATGTTGAAGTTCTAAAGAAAGAACTTGTACAAAACAAATCAGAGATACTTCTCTGTATTGGTGAGGAAAACAGTTGTATAGCCACAACCAGTGCAGTTCATAATCCATTTGAATTTCAAAAGCGAGATATTTACAAGCCAAGACAACGAAAAATTTTCGGTATGCCACCACGTTTAGCAAAGATAATGATTAATCTTTCAGGTTGTACTGAGGGTAAAACGCTACTTGACGCTTTCTGTGGAGTAGGTACAGTTCTACAAGAAGCACTATTAATTAAAGCACATGTTGTTGGTACAGACATTAACTCTTGGTGTATCAAAGCATCAGAAGATAATTTAAAATGGCTAACACAAGAGTATGAACTTCACAATGTAGATTACCGAGTTATCCAAAGTGATGTTGAAGTTCTGTCAAAAAAAATTGGTATAGAAAACATTGATTGCATTGTTTCAGAACCAGACTTAGGACCAGCATTACGTCAAATCCCCACGACACCATACGCAAAAAAAGTCATCGACAAACTTACTCCACTGTTTTTTAAATTTATTGAAGAATCATATAAAGTGCTTACACCAGGTGGTAAACTCGTTGTGGTTACACCATATATTGTTACTCGCTCAAAACAGATAATCACTATGCCTATTGGTGAAAAAGCAGAAAACACAAAATTCAT
>JAIRJY010000090.1 GCA_031260365.1 Nitrososphaerota archaeon
TGCAGTATTGCGAACCGCAGTTTGTCAGCCTGTTCCGATTGTTACTGTATTGTTATGGTATGTCACTATTGCTGAAAGTGTGAATTGGGTGCTGCAGATACAAACAGTGCTTTATTGTGTGCTACTGTGATCAGCTGCCTTGCAATGTACTGTCTTGTAACAAGGTGCTGCTACAAAGAAACTGATACCCTCAGAAGTGTGAATTAACGAAAGAAGTTTCCTTTTAGTTCAGGGATAAGTTGGCTGTTTATGTAGTATGACTGGTAACTCCTTCTGTAGGTGTGACATAACTATTGTTACTACTTTGCATAGTGCTATGAGAATGGAAAAAACATGCCGAGAGCCAGATCCAAGGGTAGAGCACAGTCAGGTATGAGTGCAAAGAAATGTGCACGTGTATTGGTACAGGAGACTGAAATATTGCGCTTTGAATCAGCTTAACACAATGTTGAATGTTAAAAAAAAATTAATAACAAAACATTCAAATGTTAATCTCTGCGCCCATTTCTGCGAGGTACCTAAAGACCTCTAATTTGCCATCTCTTATCGCCAAAAGCAGTGTTAGTAATGTTGTTTAAAGTCGCACCTCTTTTGTCCAAAGCTTTTGTTGCTTGCATTACCATGCATAGCTGAAACATGTAGCGGCGTCCAATCATCTCCGTTTGTCATGTCAATACACATTCCTTTATCTAGTAAAATGTTGATAATTTCAACACTACCCAAAATAGCAGCACAGTAAAGAGCAGTGTTATATTGATCATCGTGAACATTAATGTCGGTGCCTGTCTGTAAGATAACGAAAGACTTCTTTACCCAAGTTAATTTGATTTATATCCAGGTTAGACGTTATGTTCGAGTAGTAGTTGTTGAAGGCGTTTGCAATATCTTTGGGGTTGTTTAATAATATATTTCCACATTTCACACTATCTATTGTGTCAGTATGTTTGCTATTTCCCTTAGTGTTTGTTATAATTCTCCATGTTGATTTGACCTTATTTGTTAAGGCTGCTATTTGCTTATGGAAAAATTGTTTTTTTGCCTCCTTTATTGTCTTTTTTAATATATTACATTGTGCCTTATATTGGTTTTTTGCATGTATATTTCCTGTATTTTCCCTGTATTGTTTAAATAGGTCTCTTTTCCTGTCACAGGATAATTTAATGTCCATTGTGATCCAGCTTTTCTGCTGATATCCCTTGTTTTTATATATTATGGGGAAGCTGGCCTCAAAATATTTTAAACACATATCATGGAAGATATTAAAGGCTTCACTTGTACCATGTGAGGCATATACTTGATACCACATATCATCCTTTAGTAACAACTGGAAGGATTTTATAGTTGTATCATTAATTAATCTCATTTTTACCTTCGAGAGTTCTTGTTTTGAATTTGGCTTAAGTTTATTTAAGCAGATGATTTGAGCGTCATGGTCCGAAAGTCCGTTTACGTGAGGCATTATTTGAAATTCTTGATAAGTTGAAGTATCAATAAAAATAGTATCTAATAGTGATTCCGTTGTATTTGAAATTCGTGTGGGAAAGTCCACCACTTGGGTCAACTTAAAGGTTTTCATTAAGGTTAAAAGTTTTGAAGCGTCATGGTTCTTGATGAGAAGATTGATGTTCAGGTCGCCACATATTAAGAATGTTACCTTAGGTTGAAATGAGTAGTTCAGTACTTTTTCAATGAGTGAGAAAAAGTGCTCCATATTTCCCGTTGGGGCTCTGTATATACAGAAAACGATTAATTTGTTTGATATTCCAAGGTGGAGCTTAACCGCACAAATTTCAAAGGTCTTCTCAAAACAAAATTGGCTTAAATCAATAGGTTCATATTTTAAATTGTTTTTTTATAAAAATACATACCCCACCCCCCATTGATGACTTTCTGCAGAAACTAGAAGCTAGTGTATAACCTTCCAGAGAATGATTTATGATCTTGGTCCCTTTTAGGTGGTGCTCAGTAAAACAGATAAAGTGAGGACTAAAATGATATCTTTGTAGAGTTATACTTATTTCGTCAATTTTGTATGTCAAACTGCATATATTTTGATGGTGTAATATCATATTGTTCGTACTCTTGCGTTTATGGCAACTTTTCAACTCCATAAAAAAATCATCATCCCTTATTTTAGGGCAATTTCGATGTGATTTTACATAACCATCAGTGTCATTCATTTTTTGAGTTTGGATACAATTTGATGTCAGCTTATCAGCTTGTTTGCTAGAGCTATGTAATGCATTTGTTGATGGTTGTGATGAACCGGAACAAGTACGACGTAGTGTGTTGTAAGGGCGTTTTGTATAATCTACACAGTAGCGTTCCAAACGCACGCTACACGAGCGCTCAAAACGCCGCGTTTGAAACGCCAGCTGTTAGGTTCTTCTACACGTGGTGTTTGAACAGCGCGTTTTTTCACATCGAACATCGTGCACAAACGCCACGCTCGGACAGCCGAATGAAACGCCTAGTGTAGATTGCACTATATGTATGATCTGTGGATTGCACAGCGTTACGAACGCTAGCGTTGGTAGCGCCACCCACCGCGTTAGAAACGCCTGACGCTGGGCTAACGCCGACTTGAAGGCGTCAGAAGCGCTCGTGTAGATTCGAACGCGCCTGTTCTTATATTTCCTCATTTGAAAGTTCGGTCGGCGTTGG
>JAIRJY010000151.1 GCA_031260365.1 Nitrososphaerota archaeon
TTTGGTTCACCTAAAACTGTTTCGGCTGGGTATCCTGCGGCTTCGTACTTCTTTTTGCTTCGATAAACTCTTTTTTTGCCGCCTGTTAATTTTCTTTTGCGTAAACTGCTATGAGTAGACATTATTCTACATTCCTTTAATTCGAGTAGTCACTAAAGCTGTTAATTTCCATATAAACGTATCCGTTTAAGGTTACCTTTCTTCCTTTAATGTGTCACCAAAAATGCGTTTTAATTCGCGTTTCATAGTTGTTGTATCTTGTGTTAGCCCGAAATAGTCTGCAAAGTAATCAGTAGTTTTAAGTGCTAATGAATGTCCTTGTCGTTCTGATGCAATTAATCCCATCTCTTTTAACAGTTTAACGTGATTGTATGCATGTTGACCTCGGACATCAACAACACGTTTTTGAGTAATAGGTTGTCTAAATGCAATGTATGATAATGTTTTGAGTGGACCAGATGAAAGCAACGGTCGATTAACTAATTTTTTAATAAGTGGTGTAAATTCAGATTTAACTTGTAAGACATATCTTTCATCTTTTAATGCTAAAATTTCCATTGGAGAGTTTCTTGTAATGTATTCTTTCATGATAATTTCTGTATATTTTTTTACTTTCTTTTTAGAACGACTGTTAACAACTTGACCTAGCTCGTTTATATCTAATGGTCGTCCAGATACATATAGTGCTGCTTCTATAAGTGCCAAGTTTTGTTTTAGTTTTGTTTCAAATTGTGCTGTGTTGTCTGCTTTTGTGTTTTCGTAATCAGCATCTTGATCTGTTTGTGATTGATGTGTCTGTTGATTTACTGTGTTTTCAGACTGGTTGGTGGTTGTCATTGCTGTTTGTTCTATATGTACATTTGTCTGTTCTGTTTCTGTTGTTTGGTTTTGCATTTGTTGCTTTGTTGTTTCTGTTTGAGTTTCATTTGGTTGATTGTCTGGCTTTTCCAACTTTTAGATTCCCCACTGCGATGTATAATTCTTCTGTTTCTTCATTTTGCCACAAGCTTACTAAACCGTCTTGTGCTAGAAAAAGTAGATAAATAAATGTTCTTAATGCTTCTATACGAGTTGCGCCTTTTGTTAGTGTTGAAAAATCAATTATTCCTTGCCCGTGTACTTTTTCAACTAATAAGGCGTAAAGCTGTTCAACTTGGATCTCTAATTCGGCTATGAATCTGTCGAATTGTGGAAGTAAATCTGAGACTATTGGTAAAACTGGTGTTTGAACTACAGTTCTATCTAATCGGGAAATTTTTTCACCTTTTAGTACTTCATCTAAGACTTCGAGTAGATGTTGAATAGTTGTTGATGTTAATTCATGTCGGAGAGGTAGAAATAGTGGTGGTGGAACGAAGTCTGGTGGAAGTTTTGGCGCTGTTGGTGAGGGAGGATCATTTAGGGTTAGGAGTAGTTTGGATTTCATGAGGTAAATTAATGCAGATGAGTCTAATGCAACGCCTGAGGCTCTAAAGTCCACTTTTTCGGTGTGATCCATTTCAGTAAGAAACGAACGTAGTAAGTATGCAATGTTGATGTTCCACGGGGTGCCAAGTTTTTCAAGTTTACTTAGTTCAAAGAGAATGTTCCAAGGTGGTCGTAGGTAGAATGGTCTACGAGATGGTGCAGTTTGGGTTGGTGATGTTGTTGTGGACATTACCTAGATAACTCTCCTTTTGTTGGTGCTTCTGGCGGAAATTTTGCTGTTACAACATTTGATATGCCATTACGTTCGTAGACACCATAAACTTTTTGGGCTTTGTTAACCATTTCAGGTCGTAGGCTGATAACTATAAATTGTGTTTCAGATGCTTCTTCAAGTAGTAACTCGGCAAGTTTAGTTGTATGAAATGCGTCTAAGTGTGCATCTGCTTCGTCAAGTACGTAAAAAGATGTGGGTGAGAACTCTTTAAGGCTGAAGATGAATGCAACTGTTGAGCATGAGCGCTCACCACCACTAGCTCCACTGACAACAATTGAAGGTTTATTGGGAAACTGAACCATCATGTCTATACCTCCAACGAATGGGTCGTCAGGGTTTTCTAGTTTTAGTATGGCAGTTCCGCCGCCAGATAGTTTATCAAAGTAGCCCTTGAGGCTGTTGTTAATTTTGTCAAATGCGGTCATGAAGATTTTGCGTTTTTTTGAGTCAATTTCGTCCATGAATGCAACGATGGCCTGTTTTTCGCGTTCTAGTTCATTTAAGCGTACTGAGAGTTCACGGTATCGTGAGGTTTGGTCATCGTAGTGGTTGAGTGCAAGTTGGTTAATGCCTCCTATGCGTTCAAGTTCATATTGCATCATGCGTATGGTCGTGTCCGCATCTTCTACTTGTCTTTGGTTAACTTCAAATGCTTGTTTAAAACCGTACTGTGTAAGTTGGTTTTGCAGGTTTTGTTGTCGTAAGTTGCCTGTTTGAGCTGTTAGTGTTAACTGGTTAAGTAGTGTGTCTGCTTGTTCATATTCGTTGTCTAACAGGCGTAGCTCATCGTCGATAGTATCAATTTGGTTAGTAAACTTTTTTGATTCTTCGCGTGCAGAAAAAACAGTGTTAGATAGTTCAATACGGCTTTTTTCTAAATCGTCATGCTCTTTTTTTGTGTTGTCTCTTTTTTGTATGGCTTCCGTGAGTTCTTTTTCGAGTTTCTTCTTCTGTTGTTCAACTTTAGATAATTGAATTTTAATATTTTGATAGCCTACACGAAGAACTTGGTCGAATTTAGCTTGTTGTGTGTCTGTTTCAGTTTTCAGAGAGCCTAGTTGTTGTTTTAAACTGTTCATTTCTTCGCCAACACGTTCTCGTTCAACTTCAAGTTTTTGAATATGGCTAACGTCCGTTTTTTTACGTAATTCTCCAAGTTCAATATGATTTTTCTGTAGAGACTTTTTAATTGAGTTACGTTCTGACATATACACATTCATGCGACCCTTGTACGAGGCGATTTCGCGTTCTAGTTTTCCACTGTATTTTCCCGTTTGGCGAATGTTGATTTGAGTACGTTTAGCACTGCGTCTAATTCTAATGACTTCTCTGTCTAATGTAGTGATGAATTCGCTAAGTCGTGTCATTTCAATTTTGGCGTATTCAATTTCTTCGTCTATATTTATTATGTCTGAACCTCTTTGTGATAGATGTGTTTGAAGAGCGTTTACTGCTTCATCAAGGCTTTTTAATGCGTTTTCGCTTGGAATAATTGTTGAAAAATCAATTGGGGCACGATAAAATCCGCTTTCAAAAGCTCCTGTTTCGTACAAGTCTCCGTTTATCGTTACCGAGCGATGTCCATTGTTTGAAAGTGTGAAACCGATTTTATCATTTGTCACTACAGCTGTATCGCCAAAAACATAGTCAACTGCCGATTCGACATTTTTATCGTATTTAATAAATGCTGTAAGTTGACCAATTACTCCTTCCTGCATAGGTGCAAGTTTTGTTTTACGTGGCATTGTTCCTTGTAGCGGTATTATTTTGATTCTGCCCAATTTCATGCGGCGTAAAGTTTCGGCGCACATGAAGGCGGCATTAACATCTTTTACTATTAATGCGTCAAGCCACCCAGCGGCGGCGGCTTCAATGGCTTTTTTATAGTTTTTGTCAATTTTAATTAAGCTGCGAAGTCTTCCCTGGATATCTTTGATTGCGCCAATATCGCCCATTTCTTCGATGCTGCGTAACGCTTTTTCTTCTTGTGCTATGGTTGCGGCTAGATCTTTTTGTGTTGCAAATTCTATTACTGCGTCTTTAGCGGAACGTGCGATACGTTCAGCATCAGCAATTTCTTTTTGAACGAGTTCTTTTTGGTCAACTTTACGGCTAATTGTGTTTTCTAGAGTCTTTACTTGATTTTTTTGGTCTCTTTGTACTTGTTCGAGTTCATCAAGTGATTTTTCGAGTTCTGAAAGATTCGTAAGAAACTTTTCTTTACGTACCGTGAGATTTTTGAGGCGACCCACACAAATTCGCATTGCAGACTTGTCTTTAGTGTATTCAGATCGCAGGTATGCTAATCGTTTAGTATGGTTCTCCATTTGTATTTCTACACCGCGTACTTTATGGCTATTATCTCCTAGACCTTCCCAAAGCTGAACGGTTTCTTTAGCTAATGATTCATGTATAGTTTCTTTTTCGGTAATTTGTATTCTGAGTTTTTCATACTCTGCTTTGCAGGCGCGAATTTTTAGTCTGTTCTCTTTTATTTCGCTTTGAAGTGTGTCATAGCTTTCTTGATTATTTTGTGTGACTCTCTTTAAGCTTTCAAGACTTGCTTGGCTAGAACTGATTTGTGTTGTTAATACTGTTAGTTGCGTTTTTAACTCGCCAATATTTACTTGAACTCTGAGAATTTGGCTCCCGCCTTCTTCTAGGGTTTCTCCACTGAGTTTACGCCATTCGCCTTCAATTTCGTGTCGTTTGGTTCTGCGGAGTTCACGTTGACCCTTAAGTTTGTTAACAAGTGTTTGCGCTTTTTCAATGTTAGACGTTGATTCATTTAGTTGTTCGTTTAGTTGTATGATCTCATTTGAAATTTTTATGGCTTGAAATTTTTTTGTTTCTTCTTGGATAAAATTGTATCGTGAAAGTTGGTTGCGTTGGCGTTCTAAATCGTCAAGGCGATTTTGGACTTCATCAATCCTTCCCATAGCTGTACGAATACTTATGTCGGCAGACCGTAGTTTTTCTTCTGCTTCAGCTTTTTCTGCCTCATATTGACCGATGCCAATGAGATCTTCAATAATTTTTCGGCGTTCCGGTGGTGAGATGTCTGTTAAACGAGTAATTTGACCCTGAGAAATGATGTTTTGGCTCATACTGCTAATAGCGGCAATGGAGAGTTTTTCTATGATATATGAGCGGCTTACTCTTCTACCATTTAATCGGTAAACACTTTGACCACTGCGGTAAACTTCTCTGGAAATGGTTACAGTAGATGTATCTACTGGCATTACGCCATCTGTGTTGTCAAATTGAACGACAACTTTTGCCATTTTGGACTTTTCTACGCCACTCTTTTCCGAGCCATGAAAAATTAGTTTTGAAGCGTTATCCGCTCTCATTCTTTTTGTACTTAGTTCTCCAAGTGAGAACAGAAGAGCGTCCATTATGTTAGATTTACCGCTACCATTTGGACCAGTGATTGCTGTGAACCCCTTCTCTAGATTCACTTTTACGGTTTGTGGTCCAAAAGACTTGAAGCCTTTTAACTCAATTCTTTTAATGTGCGGCAATTCAGTCCTTATCCTTTAATAACCCTTTTTAATTAAATATGTCGTCATCGTAAGTATAAAAGTTTATACGCATGCTGCTATGATTACGCCAGTTTATCATATTTTATTCACCTGATTAATTATGTTATATGATAGCTTAAAGTAGAGTTGTTCCTGAAATTGTTTTAGCATAAAGATGTAGTGAAAAATCATCAGTTTTAATTTGGCTATATTTTCTTTGAGATTTTTTGGTTGGATATAGTGTTCTTAATTAGAATTTGTGGTAAACTTTTTCTGTTTGTAGATTAACTGTAACTTATGGAGATAGCAACTGGAGTTAAACAAAAAATCATAGGTGTTATAACAGTACTTACAATATTTATTATTCTTGGAGCCTTGTTTATTTCTGAGCGTCCTCAAAATTCTGAGTTATTAGCATATGAAGCACAGTTACAAAAAATTTTTGAGGATGCTAAAAACCAGTTTGAGTATATTCGTAATGTAACTTTGCCTTCGGAAATTAAACTTTTTGTTTACACTAAGCAACAAGCTATAGATAGATGGGGTGAAGACAGCTTTGGTTTGGATGCATCAAATGTTTTAAGGCAAGAAAACATTTACAAGAGTTTGTTTTTGATAGAAGAAAACGAAAGTCTTGATGGTGTCATAATGGATTGGGTGGCAAGTTGGACTGCTGTTTCAGTTGGTAACGAAATTTATGTGATATATGAGAATTATTGGCCATGGGATATGCCTAATGCTGAAGCTGTTTTGATACATGAACTTACGCATGTTTGGCAGGCTGCTCTTCCGGTTCCAACTAGTTATGATGTTAATAGAGCGTATAATGCATTACTGGAGGGTGATGCTGTTTACATGGCTGATTATTATAAAGCTCAATATAACAATAGTACACGTTTGAATTATGCTAATAGTTTGTTTATTTCACTAGTTTTTCCACAGTTAAACGCTGCTGTTTATCCGAGCGTTTCTGATACAGTTTCCACTTTGAACTTGTTTTCTTATACTTATGGTAAATCGTTTGTCTCTACACTTATAGACAACGGTGGTTGGGATCAGTTGAATCAAAGTTATTTGTTTGAGTACGTTCCAAGTGCAACTGCGCATATTCTTCATTTCGATAAATACTTCGCAGGTGAAACAGCAATTTTTGTTCTTGCACCTATACCTGTTGATAATAATTGGGTGAGAATACCTAGTAGTTATGGATATTTATCTGATACTTATGGCGAATTTTTTGTTTATGTAATGCTAAATAATTGGCTCTCTGATAGTAAAGCTCAGGAAGTAGCATCAGGATGGGCTGGAGATAGCTTTTCTTATTATGAGAAGGATTGTGATTTTCTGTTTGTTTGGAACATCACTTGGAGTAGTACAGAATGTGCTTCTGAATTTACGCAAGCTTTCTCTGAGATGCTAAATATTGTACAAGCAAACCCTCAAGGGGACTTTTGGTTTACTAATGGGCGATATCTTACTTTATCTTGGAACCCGAATGAAAAGTCCACTCTTATTTTGTGTTCAACTGATCAAACTGTTATAGATCCTTCACTTTTTACTTGTTAAATTAAGTTAAAGTGTGGGTTTTGACAAATGTTCCTCTTCGTTATCAAACTTGTGAGTACCTGTTTTATCGTCTAACCAGTTTCGGGAGCGACATATTGTTTTTCCAACGAACTTGAATTTCAATGCGTCTTCATAAGGACACATTTCCACACAGCGCAAACAACCTATACATTGTGAAGTCATTATGTCTCCATCTTTCTGTTCATAGACTTCTTTGACTTGTGTTGGGCAGACGCGTTTGCATATGCCACATTTAGTGCATTTTTCTTTGTTTTTATCGATGCGTACTGCTGAAATCCATTTGAATGGTGGGAATCTGTTAAATAATGCCAGTAAGCCGCCAAGTGGACAAATTCTGCACCATGAACGTCTGACAAAAAATGCTGCTATTGTAACTATGATAAATATGATCATGTTTACTGAGGTAAGGTACATGCCTAATTGGTAAAAGTTTCCAGTTCCTGTGAATATCCATTGTGACTGGAGTATACCTGCTTGGTTCTGCATTAACAGACATAGCGGTTTCATGGGGCATACGGTGCAGAATGGTGCTGAGTAGTATGTGTATGTAAATCCGCCTGGTTCAGTTCCAGGGATAAGTTCTGTGCCTGTGATGAAATATGCTGCAAAAAGCACACAGATGATGAGCATAGCGGCTAATATGACGTAGCTGAGTTGATGGAAATATTTGTTGGCTTGATCTGATAGGTCAACACGTTTAATTTTTAGTTTCTTCCTTAGGTATGTTAAAACATCAAGGTATAAACCGAATGGGCATACCCAACCGCACCAAAATCTGCCAAGTATTATTGAAGACAATATTATCACACCAATGACTATTGCTAAACGTGGTATTCCTGAAGTAACATAATCTACACCCCAACCATGACCAGCCTCAATGAACGGATAAATGTACACCTGTAGTTCCCAAAGTGCGCAGGTTACTGTTCGTCCGCATGGATAGTAACAGGCAAAGAAAGGTGCTGGAAGACCATCCGGCATCGCGCCGCCCAGAACTTCTGTGCCTGTTAGGAAATCGTGTACAGCAATCTGTCTGATGGGTCGTGGCAAAGTTTGATGATCAACAAACATGCCAAAGAAAAGTATGAATATTAGAAGAATCTGGATGCAAACTCTTAATGAGCTGATTTTACGAGTTTTCTTTTTAAAGCCCGTTACTGCTACAGCTGCTCCGATGCATGTTAGTACCACAGCGGTTATAATAAGCGGAACACTCATTTTCCATGGATTTTCATAATTACTCGGATTGTCTATAGTTCCTGAGGTGTCAGTTACTATCACGTGTAATCGATCGGTTATGTGTCCATGACCAGGGAATATGTTCCAGTACCCAGCCATATCCAGCTCTTGTGTGTGGCTGTATTTGCCTGTTTGAGGATCAGTGAGGGTATACTTCTCTATCCAAGTATAGTCTGGTCTTACATACATCATTCTAACGTAGGTATCTGGTTCTGGCGGATAAATTTGTCCTGTTATCGTAACGGTTTGATTTATGTCTATTTCTGTTCTGTCTATATTTGCAGTTATATGAGGACCATGGCAAGGTAGCGGTTCTAGTGTATCTTGATTTTGTGTATTTGAATCGGGTATACTCTGTGTTAGCACTAAATCTGTTGGAGTGTTAAAAAATACTAGATGAAACAACTCTGCGTTTGACATGTCTGCATTTGTTTTTGTATTTTCTGTTGTTGCTGTGGCTGTTGAAAATACGCTGAAAACTACCAGAACGAGGATAACTATGGTGGATGTGGAAGTATATTTGAATACCTTGTGTTTTATATCTCTCCCTCTCCTGGTTATCAGTTGCATCAAGTTCAATATGTTACTAGTGTTTAACTTAACTTTTTTGCATATTGATTATTTTGTGTAAATAGCTGTTGCGTGTCAGTTTTATCATATTGTTTAGTCTTTATCGGTTTGATAGTTTTTGTGGTGTCAAAAGAGTATTTGATGTTTTGTTAAGCATTGTAGTTTCTTCTCTTTAGAGTAACTTACGAGATGTGGTGTGTCTGTTTGTTTTAACGATTTTTATTGAGTTTTTGAAATGGTGTATTTTTCCGTGTTGTGTAAAAGTCTAAATATTTGGGTGTGGTAAAATGATTATAGGTTAAGGTGAAGTATGTGAGTTTTGGTAATTCATTGAAAAGTCTTGGAATTGTTCAAGAGGTACTTGTTTTGGGAGTAATGATGGTTTCAATATTTTCACTTTTGTATTTTGATTTTGATTTGAAAGTAAAAATTGGGATAATGGTTTTAGCTATTGCTCTTCTTGTATTAACAAGTGTCTCAAGTCAATTGCTTAATATGCAAAAAGAGGCTGCAAAAGCACAACGATAAATTTAGTATAAGTATCCTTGACATTTTTTGTTGCTTACTGTGTTCTCTTTATTGGTGTTTTGGTAAGAGAAATGTTGGTTTTAGTTTTAAGTATTTTTCTTTTTGTTTTTGTTACGGAATAGTTCAGCGTAATCTTTGTTTGTTTCGCCATAGCATTCAAGTATTGTCTTGTTTATACGTGCC
The DNA here is from genome assembly GCA_031260365.1 of Nitrososphaerota archaeon. GTDB lineage: Archaea > Thermoproteota > Bathyarchaeia > Bathyarchaeales > Bathycorpusculaceae > Bathycorpusculum. The sequence goes on from JAIRJY010000151.1 coordinate 9,334, forward strand.
CAGTCTTTGCTTACCATTGACCATATAGTTCGTGTTTCCACGTATTCTGAAACATATTCTCTGATTGTGCTTTGGCGTTGTATT
>JAIRJY010000162.1 GCA_031260365.1 Nitrososphaerota archaeon
GTTTAAATGCCGCTGCAAGGGAATATGGTGCATATATTATTGGTGGTGATACAGGTGAAACAGGGGATCTAACAATTTCTGTTTCTCTTTATGGTAAAGCCACTCAGAGTGCTTTAATGTTGCGTAATGGTGCAAAGGCTGGAGATATTTTGGCTGTTACAGGATTGTTTGGAAAATCCTCTGCTGGATTGCAAATGTTGCTTGACGAGACTTGTGTGGTTTCTTCTAAGGCGCGTTTGGTACTAGAGCGTGCAGTTTTTAATCCTGTGGCGCGGTTAGCAGAGGGTTTGGCACTTTCTAAACACCTGTGTGTTTCGTCATCAATGGATAGTAGCGATGGATTGGCGTGGAGTTTGTATGAATTAATGAATATGAGCAATGTAGGTTTTACTGTTGAGGTAGTGCCTGTTGCAGAAGAAACTGTAGAGTTTGCAGAACAAAACGGATTAACCGCAGAGTCCTTAGCACTATATGGTGGAGAGGAGTATGAATTGGTCTTAACAGTTGACCCACAAAAATGGACAACCGCAAAAAAAACTGTTGAAGCTGTTGGTGGCAATTTAACTGCTATAGGAAAAGCAACAGTAGAAAAACAAGTAAACCTTCTTATGAAGAACGGAAAAAAACGTCTTATTGAACCACGTGGATATGAACATTTTACTGTAAAAGTTTAGCCTTTTTATCTAAGATGTAATTAATAACAGTTATACATGATGCTGCCAAATAAGGCGTTTTTCCTAAACTGATTTTTTCTCCAAACCTCAACGCGAATGCTTCAGTTTTTTTAGGCATACCCACATGGTCTCCTAAAACAAACACGGGATTTCCCACAAATTCAACATTGTCCAACTCTTTTCCTCCTTCTTCAAGTACATATATATTACAATTCCCATTTTCAGCCTTTGATTTTAGTAGTCCTTCAAAACTGGTCTTGTCCTTACTTATTCCTGGATGCTGTTTGCCTGCAAGTGTTTTTTTTAGTATACCCTGCCAGGTTTCCATGTCTGTACGCACATCATAGAGAGTTTTACCATCGATTTTTATGTGTACAGGAGGAGTTGGTGGTCCATTTAATATTGCATGAAAAGTAACATCTCTACGTAACCCATGTGACAGAAAAAGGCTACTCACTATACACTCATGCATAATATCTAATCTACCTGCGTCATGTAAACTGTTAAATTTTGAATCCGTTTGTCCTATACGTGAAAACAATATGAACTCGCGAGTCAATTTACTTCATAACACCTTATACTTCTGTTGCTTTTAAATCAACTTATTTTTACACAATGAACACCGTAAAATTGAAAAACCATTATGCAAATAATAAACAAGGAACAGTAAATAGATGTGGTCATAATGAAACTAAATAAAGTTGACGAAGCAATTATAAAAACATTAAAAACTGAAGGAAAAGAGTTAACCCTCCCAGAGATAACAGAAAAAACTGGGTTAGTATCCAAAAATATTTTCAAATCGTTACGCAAACTTTTCGAAAACGGAATAATAGACACAAACGCAAGAAAATATAAACTATTAACAGACAAAATTCCACAAACAAAAGAAAAAACCGCCAAAACAAAAAAAACGGAATAATCCTGATTGCTGCTCCATTATAGTAACATGAATTTAAATTAACGCAAACGAACGAACGAATGGATGAGATCAAATAAACAATAGTCTTCACTTAATGTAGTGTGATTGAGGTTCGACTTTGAGTACTGTAACAATAGTGTTTATGGAGTAATCTAACGTGTGTAGAGTAAGGGAAAATGCTCGTTTGTGGTTGTTCTTATTTATGTTTGTGCGAATTAGTGTCCACAATTTCTGCATTTGTAGCAACTACATAATGTAATTAACTAAAAGCTTTTATGCAACATTTGCTTTCGCACTTGAAATATCTCATAACTATTACATGTGTAGAGTTAAACGATGTAGTAGTACTTTTTATAATACTAAATTTTTTTACAAAATTGTGAAAATTATCAAAAAAACACGATATTTACGCTTTAATCATACATTGTTTAGATGGAAAAGCAACTTGAAAACTTTATTTTACTGAATATTTTTATAGTTGTAATTTACTATATTTTAACTGTAAATATGTCAAATTTCACACATATATTGTTGGATTTTGAAATAAGTGTGTTTGAGTGACTGTACTGCAAGAACGTATCGCCGAGGGCGAGTTGTACAGGTCTATAAAATCCGTAACAGGTGAAAAAACATGAACAAAAAAGAAAAAAATAATGAGAAAAAAGAATTTCAAGCCGCTTTTGCAAGAAGCGCACTTGAGCTGATAATCCTAAAATTTTTACATACACAACCACTGCATGGCTATGGGTTAATAGTTGCGATTCATAAAAACTTTGAAGCATATTTTGGAGCAAGCACCATTTATCCGATTTTAGAGAAATTAGAAAAACACAACTATATCACAAGCAAATGGAACACAGAAAAAGACCGCCCAAAGAAAATATACACCATAACAGCCAAAGGACAAGAACTGCTTACACAAGCTGAAAACACTTTTAAAAAATTCTATCAAAAAATGTTGGAAACTCCATTTGTTGCTAAAGAATAAATTTAGAAATCAAAGCTTGAAGGACAGTATGAGAAGCAATGTATAACCAGTGAAAAGTTGAAAAAGCAATTATTAGACCTCCTCGGATTTTATAAAAAATCTGACCGAATACCTGCAGCTACCACGGTAAAGATGAATGCGTCAGTTCTATTAGGAACCATAGTTGTCGTCCTTATCACCATTGGCTAAGGCACTGATTGGATTGGCGAAGGCAATAGCATTGTGTTTTCCAAGATAACTACCCTTTTTATATGGAACGTTAAATACTGCCGTAGGTACTGTTTGGTCCAGTTGAAGTTAGACTTGTGGAAGTACTTAAAACAATCGCGTTTGAGGTGGTTTTGATTTGTTTGCTTTTAAGGTCTATGATGATAAAATGTGTGTTTTTATGTCTGCTCCACCATATGGCTATGTTTCTGATATAGTCAAAAACAAGTATACACAAGTTAACAACAATCTAGTGGTCTTTAACTTGTTGGAATTCAAGTAGCGATGAATCGCTGCGGTTCGCCGCCTAGACTCCGCCTGAAACTTCTGGTCCTACACTCATACCCGTACCCCCTTGAGCGCATAACGTCCAAACTTAGGTTGCTCTCTCCCGAGCCTAGCCGAGTTCGCCTGGTAGACCATGAAGTAACTCCCCTACGGAAGCTACCCATTGACCGCCAGCCCCAAAGGACGGATAATCAACGTTACGGAAAGAGAAACACAGGCGACCTTTGACGTCTCATCCACAGATGTCAGCCCGTCATGTAGAGGATTTACGGAAATAATGGACCCCTAACCCACCGCCTAAGATCCATCGCCACACCCTAAAATGAAGACGGAGCATTAAAACTTTCCCAATAAACAACATTTAACTTCCAAACAACGCTGTATTTTTAACGCCTCTACTTGTTTCTATCATAACTTTTCAAATTTAAGTAACCTATTTAGTTTATCGGATTGTTTTTTAGCTGTTTTTGTGATTAAAACCATATTTTAGCTGTTTTAGAATAGTGCCACATTACTTATGTGAGTAATAGTTGTGTTTTGTAAAATGACTTTTGATCATTTCTAGCGTAAAAAAGGCAAAAAATAGGCGATATTTCTGAAAGATAATACGTAAACTGGAAAAGTTTTGGTTTCAAATAAGTTTTTACTACACCCAATTTACGGGTCAAATTTTTTGCGAAATAAAGCGGTGTTTGGTCTACAAATAAAATCTACTCAATAGAACTTTAGCCCATTCTGAAATTTTACGTTTTCTCTAGCACTTTCATAGACAACTTCCTGTTTCTTTATAGATTCCATTAAAATTTCAGTAGCAATCTGCAGTTAAACTTTCCATGGTTTCTATTTTGTAGTTAGCTATTTATTTTTATGCATTTACAAACTCCATAACTTTCTTTTCAACGTTATCTGTTAACATTATACTTGAACCTATAAGAAACGCAGACACACCAGCTTGACTTAGAAAACGCAGATCTGCTGCAGTGTTAATACCGCTTTCACTTACAATAACTAGATCTTCAAAGCTATTAGATTTCAGAATTTTTTTAGTAGTGTTTAAATCAACTTTTAAATTTGCAAGATTCCTGTTGTTTATACCAATTATGTCTGCATTAGTAGTTTTAGCTGCTTTATACTCTTTTTCAGTGTGGACTTCAAGTAGAACCTCAAGACCATTTGTCTGCGCATAATCTATCATACTATCCAGCTCAATTTCACCAAATCCTCTATCATAAAGTGCTTTAATCAAAAGCACAGCATCTGCGCCCAAACGAGCTGCAGCAGCAACTTGATTTTGGCTCAAAACTATATCCTTCATTAATAATGGAAGCTTTACTGCCAATCGGACATCTGCGAGTGTATCTATCGACCCTTTAAAATGGTGAGGTTCTGTTAACACCGATAATGCCACAGCTCCGCCCCGCTCCATAGCTTTAGCAATTTCTATTAAATCTACAGAATTGCATTCTCGTATAGTACCAAGTGTTGGAGAAGCCTGCTTAATTTCAGCTATTACAGGATTTTTGTTACAATCACAAATAGCCTTCTTAAGACTTAAATGCAAACTGGGTACAACTTTAAAAAAGTCATAATAGCCGCTGTCAACAGTTGACTGCGCATCAAAACATAAAGTATCATAAAAATCATTCATACTAACGCTTCTAACTCCTCAAGTTTTTGTAAACTACCACCAGAAATACCAATTAATTCCTTTAATTTACCATACGCGGCACCACTTAAAATAGACTCTTTAGCAATCTGCATAGCATCTGCAAAACTATCCGCTTTACCGCCCACAATAATCCCTGCTGCACTATTAACTAAAACCATGTCCACTTTTGATATACCCACATTTTTGTCAGCTAATATCTGATAAATAGTTTTAGCACTCTCATCAACACTTGAAACTTTCAAATCAGTTATACACGCATGCTTTACACCAAAAAACTTTGGTCCTACTTCTAGCTCGCAAATTTGACCTTGATTTAAATATGCAATACACGTTTTACCAATAGTTGAAATTTCATCTAAACCATCTAAACCATGAACAATCATCGCTTCCTCACAACCACGTTTGCTCATAACATCTGCTAAAGGTCTAACAAATTTTTGGTCATAAACACCAAGCAGATATCCTGTAGCGTTTGCAGGATTAGTTAACGGTCCTAAAACGTTAAAGACTGTACGAATACCTATCTCTTTACGTGACTGTGATACCCACTTCATAGCAGGATGAAATATTGGAGCAAACATAAAGCCTATACCTATTTTTTCAATAGACTCTTGCACAGTTTGAGGCGACATATCTAAGTTTAAACCCAACTTTTCAAGCACATCTGCACTTCCACTGTTGCTTGTTACCGCCCTATTTCCATGCTTAGCAACAGGTACACCTGCACCTGCAATCACAAATGCTGCGGCTGTACTAACATTAAACGTTTTAACCCTATCACCACCGGTACCACAAGTATCTACAAGTCTACCATGTACTCTTGGGTTAATCTGCTTACATTGACTCCTCATTACATTGGTAAATGCTATGAGCTCTTCAATGGATTCACCTTTAATTCGTAGTGCCGTTAAAAGTGCACCGGTTTGGGCATTTGTTACCTCTCCATTCATAATTTCTTGCATAACCTGAGTAGCCTCATTAAGTGAAAGATTTGTGCCTTCAATGAGTTTTTGAATACAATTTTGTATCATAAATTTTTGCCCTCAACAAAATTATGTGTGATAATTTTACCATTTTGACACAGAATAGACTCAGGATGAAACTGCACACCATAAATTGGATACTTAACGTGACACACAAACATTTTCTCCAGTATCAACAAGCTTCTATAGTGATTTTTAAACGATATAAAATTGAGTCACGTTCACCTACAAACGAATGACGACGTGTGACCAAAAACGGATTACGTACCACAGACAAAAACGCTTTACTGTCCTGTCTAACAGCACAATTTTTACTTTGAATGAACTTTTTAACACGATACATATTTCCAATAAAAGCGTGAATTATGTCCTGATGACCTAAACAAATCACACATGTAGGTCTGCTCGGTTTTAACGGTTGCGTAATCGATTTATAAACACCAAAATGTTTTTCATCTTTAGGCGTACCCGTACCAAGTGAAATGCCAATACGTTTCGGTTCCATTTTGGTAATCTCTTGCAAGCTTGCGCTACTGGTTCGATAAACTAGTGTTTCTGTACCCTTTTTTATTATGTACT
>JAIRJY010000178.1 GCA_031260365.1 Nitrososphaerota archaeon
TGCTGGTCGTCACAAGGAAGAAAAAGACCTAATTAAAGAAATGAAAAATCTTGAAAAAAATATTAACCCTGACGAGGTCATAATGGTTATTGATGGCACCATTGGTCAACAGGCTCTGATTCAAGCGAAAACTTTTCATGAAGCAACACCAATCGGCGCAATAATCATAACTAAACTTGATGGTTCTTCACGTGGTGGTGGAGCACTATCCGCTGTTGCAGCAACAGGTGCTCCTATTAAGTTCATTGGAACGGGCGAAAAAGTTGAAGATATAGAAACGTTTGTGCCTGCTCGTTTTGTTGGTCGCCTGTTAGGAATGGGTGACTTGGAAACATTGTTAGAAAAAGTACATGATGCCGAAGTCAAAGTTCCTCAGAAAAAGGCTAAAGACATGCTTAATGGCAAATTTACTTTAACTGATATGTATGAGCAGTTTAGCGCGGTCAAAAATATGGGTCCTTTCGGTAAAGTGTTAAAAATGCTTCCTGGAATGTCCTCTGATATACCTGACGAAATGGTGAATAGTGCTGAAGGACGTCTTGACAAATGGCGTGTGATTATTCAATCAATGACCATTGAAGAAAAGGAAAATCCTAAACTTCTTAACTCTTCTCGTGCAAGGCGTATTGCTCGAGGCTCAGGGACAACCGAAAAAGAGGTCAAAGAACTGCTTAAACAATACATTATGACGCGCAAGATGCTTAAAATGTTTAAACGTAAAAAGAAGCTTCCGTTTGGTCTTGGTGGAAAAGGTGGAATAGGAATGGGCGGCGGTATCCCATCGAACTTTAAGTAGGTACATACTTTATGGATATATGTGAAAAAGCGTTTGAGCTTCTTAGTAAGTATCCCCTGTGCGATCACTGCCTTGGTAGACAGTTTGCAGCTTTAGGTTATAGTGTGGAAAACAATGTTCGTGGCTTCTCACTAAAGGTTGTTTTGACCATGCAAACCAACGATTTAGTGAAAGAAAAATTTGACGAAAGTATTTCAAAGCTTCAGATTTTAGCTGCCCATGGCTTCTCAAAAATTGCGCAAGAAACTTTGAAACATCTAAAACAGCCTTCTGTCTCATTGGTCGAGGAATGTTTTCTTTGTAATGGTACTTTTGGTAAAATTGAAGAGTTAACTAAAATTGCTATATCCGCTGTTAGTGATTACGAATTCTCTACTTTTCTTGTAGGCATTGAATTGCCTGTCAGTATTGAAGAGCGCGAAGATGAATTTAAAGCTGTTTTTGGTGTTGATACTGCTGAAAGCATGAAACATGAATTTGGGAGACTCTTTGGTAAAGCTATAGCAATACGCACTGGTAAAGAGGCAGAATACTTGATTCCTGATATTGTTATTGTTCTCAATCCTTTTTTGGGCAAAGTCAAACTTCAAATTAATCCATTATTTGTTGGAGGTAGATACCGTAAACTTGTTCGTACAATTTCTCAATCAAAATGGTTTTGCTCAAATTGTAGAGGGCGTGGCTGTGAAAATTGTGGTGGGACAGGTAAATTGTATCCTGAATCTGTTGAAGGTTTTGCATCTCAACGGCTTTTAGAAGTTACTGAAGGTGCAGACTCATTTTTTCATGCTTCTGGTCGTGAAGATGTTGATGTACGTATGCTTGGAACAGGTCGTCCATTTATTGTTGAGATTTCTAAACCTAAAAAACGTTTCATTGATCTGAAAGCTCTAGGCGAGGCAATAAACGTTAGTGCTGTGGGTAAAGTAGAAGTTTCTGAGCTTTATTTTGCAACTAAGAATAAAGTGCGTCGACTTAAGAAGGGTGAAGGTGCTGTGAAAGAATATCGGTTACTTGCTGAGTTTGAAAACGATGTAACTGATGATGAATTGTGCTTAATTGAAGAAAAACTTTCAGGTATCACTATTAAACAGCAAACACCTTTGCGAGTTTTGCATCGGAGGGCTGATTTAATTCGGGAAAGGTACATATATAAGGTTAAAGCTAAGATGGTTACGTTTAAGACGGTTCTGTTGGAAATTCGTTGCCAAGGTGGTCTTTATGTGAAAGAGTTGGTGTCTGGCGATGAATGTCGAACGATTCCGAATGTTTCAAGTTTGCTTGAGAATAGGGCAAGGACGCTTAAGCTTGATGTGCTTAACGTTATAATGGATGATGACAACTAAAGGTGAAATAAATGAGAGGTTCAAAAGGATATTACTCTGGAACTCGCAGTTTGCTACGCAAGCCACAACGCGAACGTGGAAAACCCAATATTAGCAAGTTACTACATGATTATGAGCTTGGCTCGGAAGTAATCATAAAAATGAATTCTAGTGTACAGAAAAGCATGCCTCATAAACGATTTCATGGTAAAATTGGAGTTATTCAGGAAAAGCGAGGTCGCGGTTATGTTGTTAGTGTTCCGCAAGGTGAGGCAATTAAGACAATTATTGTGCGTTGTGAACATTTAGAGCCGTATACTGGGAATTGAGCCAAAATGAGTCAAGATGCATTAGGTGAAAAGTGTCTTACTTTATCTGAAGTTAAAAAAACTTTAGAGGTGCTTGGTGAAGAAAATCTCGATCAATTCCAACGCCGTACACTTGATTATGTTAACAAATTCGCAAAGGTCGAGCCTATTAAAGCTGAAGAATTAGTGGCGATACTTGTAAAAGAGTGTGAGCTTGATGAAACTGAGGCTGTTCAAATCGTAAACTGTGTGCCTGAAACTGTTGATGAATTACGTGTTTTTATTGCTGGCGGTCGCAAAATTATCGAAGCGCAAAAGCTTGAAAAAATTGTTTCGCTTATAAATGAAAACAGAATCCTCAAGTAGTATAAGTAGGTATTTTTAAGTTTGATTGTGTAATAAGAGTACCCTGTAGTATAGTGGTTATTATGGAGAAGCGATACGAAGAGTATGCTTACGTGTTAGATTTCCTGTCACACGGTAAGCCTGGGGTTCGTCCAACTGGAAGAGCTGGTTATCGAGCGGGAGCTCTTATTCAATGTGTTGGAGAAGAATTTTTCACTGTACTTGAAGCTTTAGTGAAAGAAGGGTTAACGTTAAAACCTGGGGATCGTGTTTGTGTAGGTAAAGATTCTCGTGAAGAAGTAACTTACATTATTGGTCGAGTGAGTTATGAAGAGCTAACCGCGGCGGCTAAGGCTGAGCTTACTTTGGTCATAAACAAAATTGTGGCTAACCGTGAAAAATGGTTTGTAAACTTTTTTAATACTGCGCGTGCCATTACTCCACGTATGCATGCACTTGAATTAGTTCCTGGTATCGGTAAAAAGTATATGTGGCAAGTTATTAATGAACGAACACGTAAGCTTTTTGAAAGTTTTGATGATTTGCAAAATCGTACGGAACTTCCCAGCCCTGCTAAATTGATCACTAAGAGAGTTCTCGAAGAGCTTGAAGGCGACAGTAAATATCGCTTATTTACTCGGGTTCAATAGTTAAAATGAGTATCGCAGAAACACAGCAGTTTTTACAAACTTTTAAAATTATGCCAAATAAGTTTCTTGGTCAAAACTTTTTGGTTGAGCCTGCTTTTTATCCTAAACTTGTAAACTATGCTGAGCTTATTTTGTCTGATGTTGTTTTGGATGTGGGTGCTGGTTTTGGTTTTTTATCAAAGTTTTTGGTTAACAAATGTCGTAGTGTTATTGCAGTTGAAAAAGACCCAAAAATTGCTTTGGTGTTGCGCCAACAGACATGTACCTTTACTAACATTGTTGTTGTTGAAGGTGATGTGTTAAAACTTGTTTTACCTAGTTTTAATAAGATCATTGCAGCTCCGCCGTATTATTTATCTTCACAACTTGTGCTGTTTTTGATGAAACATAATGTTGCTTGTGCTGTGTTGATTGTTCAAAAAGAATTCGCTGATCGTCTGATTGCTGAGGTTGGAAGCAAAGATTATGGCTGGTTAACAGTAATCGTTAATCAGAAAGCACACATTGAGGTTTTCGATCTTGTTACAAAAGACATGTTTTATCCCTCTCCCGGTGTTGACTCAGTTATTATACGAATAAAAGTTCGACCGGTGCCTCTTTTCACTGTAAAGGACAACTGCTTTTTTGAGCAAATGGTTAAATGGTTATTTACTGAACGGAATAAAAAACTTCCAAACGCGCTTGAGCCTTTCATTAAAAACGCTTTGAAAATTTGCAAGAAAGATTTTCAAAAAATAATTCAAAAACTGCCTTACTGTGAAATGCGACCACGTGAACTTACCCCTGAAGACTTTGGAGACTTGGCTAATGCATTTATCAATTAAACGCGTTTGGTTTCAACATTTTATGTTTGATATACTCAAAGAAGTGTTTGA
>JAIRJY010000010.1 GCA_031260365.1 Nitrososphaerota archaeon
GTTGTTTGATAACTGCTACGTCCCCAGTAATTCCGGTCATGTTTCAAATTAGTTTATTTCCGAATTCCAGTGTGTTTATAAGTAATCCAAAAAGAATTGTGTGTGTTCCATGATTTGGAGTAACAAATAGTTTTACGCGCTAAACGCTTAAGTCGTGTACGAAAAATCAAATGTTTACGTTTAATACGTTGTGTATTTCTCTTAACCGTACGCAAAATATTCCGCGGTATAGCGTCATGATAGGCAAAATTATTATCCGAAAACACCGCGTGATTTCCACGTTCAACTCTGACAATAAAGCTAAGAGTTTTTGTAACACTTCATGTTCTCTTGTACCAAAAATATACGCTATAATTTCGCTCGGCTCATGATTTATCGCATGCCACAACCAACAGGGGTTTTCTTACAGTAAACTCTGCCCCACATTTCATCCATTTCGAGGCGTATTTTTAGTGGTTGTTTGAGGTTTACATATTTGTGGTTTATGTTTGTTTGGTATTTTTGTTTTTTCGAGTATCCCTTTAATGAATTCCTCGTTTGTGGGCAGTCTGTTTTTAAAAATGTCTACTGTGCTTTCGTTGAAGTAGGTGGGCTTTATTGTTTGACGACTTTTTTGTTTTAGTGTTTATATACATATGGCGTTAACTAAGTTATTCGTTTATTACGCTTTAATGTGAGCGTTCAAAATAAGTTAAGTGAAATATTATGGTTACTCTTCCGCATAGGGCACGTGGCATTAAGGTTTTAAAGGCTGTTTCTTCGTCTGTTAGGTTGCAGATTTTGAATTTGTTGTTTGATAGTGGGGCTCTTTCTTATACTGAACTGATGAATAGCCTTAAAATGAATCCTAATAGGGATGCTGGGCGTTTTGCTTATCATTTAAAGTTTCTTCTTAATGCTGATTTGGTGGAGGCGGATGTTGATTCGAAAAAGTATTTTCTTACAGATTTAGGTAAGATGGTTCTTGATGTGGCTGATCGTGTGGAAAAGAAGGCTTTTGCACCAAAGAGTGTGTTGGTTAGGACATCTCATTTTACTTTAGAAGAGTTTGATCAAAACAAGATAGCTAATTCTTTAATTAAAGAAGCAAAGGTACCTCCAGAGTTAGCTCAGAAGGCTGCTAAGGAAGCTGAGAAACGTTTGTTTAAGTCTAAAACGAAGTATATAACTGCTGCTTTAATTCGTGAAGTGGTAAATGGTATATTAATTGAGAAAGGTTTTGAGGAATATCGTCACAAGTTAACGCGTGTAGGTATGCCTATTCATGAGGTAACAGCGTATATTGAAGCAAAAGACTGTCCTCTAGATGCTTCTGGTCTGATTAATAAGGCCGGACAGAATATGTTAGGTGAATATATTCTTCTAAATGTTTTTCCACGAGACATAGCCGATGCACACCTCTCTGGTAGTATAAGTATTAACGATTTAGGTACATGGATTCTTAAACCAAGCGAAGTCTTTCATGACATGCGCTTTTTTTTCCTAAACGGCTTAAACCTAGATGATACAACCCAGATTTCTTTTGAAGCACCTAAAAACTTTGAAACCGCCCTTTCCATAGCACAAAATGTACTCTTTCACTCTAATCGAGAAGCTAGCTTCCAACAAGTCTTTAGCTATTTTAACACTTTTCTTGCACCATACATAGTCGGAATAGACGACACAGTAGTAAAAGATGCTCTGTTTCTTTTTATTTCAAACGTAAACCAATATACACAAGTTACCTTAGAGATAGACTTCTCTATTCCAAAAGTGCTAGCAACAAAAACAGCTGTAAAACCAAAAACCATCCAGCAGCAGCATGGTAATGATACATATGGTAGTTATGAAAAAGAAGTTAGGCGTTTAGCTGATTTACTTCTTCAAGTTTATAGTGAAATTACTACAATAAAACCATTAATAAATCCACATCTTGTCATAAAAGTTAACTCTGAGATTGTAAAAGACGAAAACATTACTGATCTGCTTATAAAAGCTCACACTTTAGCAGCTCAACATGGTATGCTTTATTTTGCTCATGACACAGTGAAAGATGGTCCTTCAGTTTTTTCTTCTACCGGCATAAAACTTGTTCCTGACTTAACAGAAGATTGGGAAACCGACACTTTACGTACCGGTTGCTTAGGCAATGTAGCTATAAATTTACCTAGAATAGCTCAAGAATCTGCAGGTGATAAAACCAAATTTTTTGATATACTCAAAGAGCGCTATGAGTTAGCTGCACGTGCGCTAGGCATAAAATACAATATCCTAAAACAGTTCGGACGAAATTCTTTACCATTCTTACTTAAAAGTCCCTACGGCGATGCATATTTTAGACTCGAAAACTGCTCTAGAATAATCAATTTTGTAGGCTTATATGAAGCCGTTGAAATGTTTACAACAAAATCCGTAAATGAAGCAACAAGCAAAACATTCATAGATGAAATAATCCAAAATATCTCAAACTGTCGTCATAAAATTGGACGAAAACAAAACAGACGTTTGTACCATGTAGTTCTCTACTGTACCGAAGCTTCAGAACGCTTAGCTCAACTTGACATTGAAAAATACGGAATAGCCAAAGTAAAGTTTTCTGGAACACGCGACAGACCTTTCTATTCCACATCAAAACGCTCAAAACTAGCAATTAACCCATTAGTAATAACAGAAGAAGATCTACAGTTAGCACAAAAACAGTCTGAACTATCTACAGGCGGGTCATTAAATATCATAGAGTTAGATACTCATGAAGTTACACCTAGTGAGCTTCTAGACCTAACTCGTAGTTTTGTTGTATCCCGGCAACCTTTAGAGTTCTTTACATACAACCGCGTGATCACATATTGTCGTAATTGTAAAAAAAGCTGGTTTGGAACTCTGCATAAATGCCCAAATTGCAATTCAGTAAGCACTTTGAAAACATTTGACCGATTCAACGCTTCTGTATAACAAATTTTTGTGTATACTTTTCTATATTTGAAAGTCTCCTTAAAATTATTTTGTTGCGCCAAGTATTAATGAGAGAATTGCCATTCTTACATATAGACCGTTTCCAACTTGTTGGAAGTAGCGAGCGTGGGGTGTTTGGTCGATTTCTGGGGCTATTTCGTCTACTCGTGGTAATGGATGTAGAATTATCATGTCTTTTTTAGCGGCTTTCAGCATTTTTTGATCTATTCGATATGCGCCTTTAAGTTTGGCGTATTCAGCTGGGTCTGGAAAACGTTCACGTTGGACGCGAGTTACGTATAGGACATCTATTTCTGGAAGTACATCATCCAAGTTTTGTTTTTCTGTTACTGAAATTTTAGTTTTTATCTCTTTTAGAATGTTTTCTTGTATTCGTAAAGCTTCAGGTGAAACTAGAAAGAGTTCGACATTATAGTTTGTTAATGCTCGTGCAAGTGAATGTACGGTTCGTCCGTATCTTAAATCGCCTATTATTGCGATTTTAAGGTTATCAATTTGCTTTTTTTCTTTTTGAATTGTGTAGAGGTCTATTAATGCTTGTGTTGGGTGCTCTTGTGCTCCTGTTCCACTGTTAATTATTGGTACTTTAGAGTATTCTTTAGCTACAACAGCAGCCCCTTCCAAGTTATGTCTTAATGCGATAATATCTGCATAGTTTTCAACGGTGCGAATTGTGTCTACAAATGTTTCTCCTTTTTTTGTGCTTGATGTTTCTGCATCGTTAAAACCTATAGTTGTTCCACCGAGTTTTTGCATAGCCGCTTCAAAACTCAAACGTGTTCGTGTAGAGGGTTCAAAGAAAAGGGTTGCAAGGATTTTACCCTTCAAAATACTTGTTCCAGTTTTAACAGTTGACTCCATAGTTTGGCTAGTTTTCAAAATATGGTTAATTTCCTCTTTTGTGAAATCCTGTATTGAA
>JAIRJY010000024.1 GCA_031260365.1 Nitrososphaerota archaeon
CGCGACTTTTCCCAGCAGGAGCAGACGCTCGTCCAAAACCAGAGGCAGTTATTACATCCACTTCAATAGTCTCTTCTCCACGGTTATTGAAAACTTTGCGCGCGATTAAATCTTCTATGAAAGACGACACAGATATCCTCAAACCGCTATAATTCCTACTACCCACTTATTTTATGTTTCGGAAAAAACAAACAGTGTTCTAGCAAAATAGGTTACAGCCTTTTTACCTTTTGGCACATTTATACAAATGCTCCATTTGAACAGAGGGCTACGCTTTATTTTTAAAACATATTTCTGCGGCTGTTAAACAGGTATAACTTGTGGAGTTTTATGTGCCCCGTAGTACCATAGGAAATTTTAGATGCACAATATACCTAACCAAAAATTTCAGTATACTAGAGTTTTATAGATAAATAGATTTCAACATAAAAGAAAATGTAGTGAAGAACTATTTGTTTTTGTTCTTTGATGTGTCATCTTTTTTGTCTTCTTCTGTTTTAACAATTTTAGTGTAATAGTATTCACCAATGTTTTTCTGGAATTCATCCATCTGAGAACACTCTTTGTTAACACGCGGTCGTAAAGTTGTTGGATCACGACGAAAAGTTATATTCATTTCTTTAAGAAACATGTTCATACCCTGTCGTAGCGAAGTTGGCGTATTAGCAACACCCAAGATTCCTGTTTTGCCATTAAAAACCATTAGTCGGTCGGCAATAAAATCTTGTGTTACAACATCATGTTCAACTACAAATGCGGGAATACCATGAGCTTCAACCACACGCCGTAGCGTTTTTGCTATGTTTAAACGTTCTTCAACATCCAAATAGGCACTTGGTTCATCAAGTAGGTACAAATCTGTTTTGCGACTAAGACAAGCGGCAATTGCGACTTTTTGAAGCTCACCACCGCTAAGTTCCATAACGTTTCTATCTAAAAGTGTTTGAAGACGTAATGGCTGTGCAATTTCGGTTTTGTACCAGGAAGAGGTAAAGTTTTCTTTAGCTACACTCATCAACAGTTCCTGTACGGTACCAATATAATCAGGAGCTATGTATTGTGGTTTATAGCTAACCGTTAATTCTCCAAATTTACGTTTATCATCAGATTCCTCTAAACCAGCAAGGATTTTAACAAACGTGGTTTTACCAATACCATTTGGTCCCAATATGCCAACTATTTCGCCACAACGAATCTCACCAGGCGCAGCTTTTAAGGTGAAGCCTTGAAAAGTTTTTTCAAACGCGTCCCATTTAAGCAATGGTGCATTGATGTTCATACCAGCTGTTGGAGGTCTTTCTTGAAAAACTATAGATTCTTTTCGGAATTTTATGTTCTCATCTGAGATATATCCTTGCAAATAAATGTTAATACCAGTTCGCACACCATGAACATGAGAAACCACCCCGTAAACTCCAGGATCACCATAAAAAATACATATTTGATCAGAAAGATAATCAATAATTGCTAAATCGTGTTCAGCTACAAGTATAGTTTTTTGTTGTTCCTTTAAACTACGTATAGCGCGTGCAACAGTGAGTCTTTGTTTAACATCAAGATAGCTGGATGGTTCATCAAAAAGGTAAACATCCGCATCTCGACTTAAAGTTGCGGCAACAGCAACACGTTGAAGTTCGCCGCCACTTAAAACTTCAAGAGGTCTATCCCAAATTTTACGAAGCTCCAGTTCGTCAACAAGTTGTTCAAGAATTTTACGTTCATCAACTTTTTCCAGTAAATCCCCAGTTTTTCCAGTAACTGCTTTAGGAATTTTATCAACATACTGAGGTTTACTGCTGACCCGAAGTTTTTTCTCACTTATTTTTTGAAAATAATCCTGAAGATTTGAACCACGATAATACTGAATTATTTCACTCCATTCAGGTGGATTATCATATCGCCCAAGATTGGGTTTTATATCACCTGAAAAAACTTTAAGAGTAGTACTCTTCCCTATACCATTCTGACCTAACAACCCAAGAACTGTACCAGCTGAAGGCATAGGTAACCGAAAAAGTTTGAAGCTATTGGTACTAAAACGATGACTACAATCAATGTCAAGTTCGTTAGGTAAGTTAACTATGTTAATTGCTTTAAAAGGACACTTTTTAACACAAATACCACAGCCACTGCAAAGTAACTCAGATATTACTGCTTTAGTGCCTTCCACACGTATTGCTTCAACACGACTTCTTACCATTGGACAGAAACTTACGCACAGCTGATTGCACTTCTTAACTTTGCACCTATCCTGATCCAGAACAGCTATTCTTGTCATAACAAAAATAGAAACAAAAAAAGACAGTAATAAACCATAACCTCAACAGTCAATAGAAATAATCTACAGTTTTCAGCTTTTCAAAAAAATGTCATAAAGAATTAAAAAAAGAAACACATGATAAGGCATTAAAAAGAGTTTACCATTCTTCTTCTTCCCACTCTTCATCTTCGCCTTCTTCCCACTCTTCATCCTCTTCAAGTCTATACATCAACATGCCCTTTTTCACCTCACCACAAAAGCGATTAAATAACCACACTACCCACAGATAATTTTAAAGATTTAGTTACGACAAGTGTCGTTAGGTTAAACCAAAAACATGAAGCAACAAAGCTTTCTGCACAATTTTTTCTCCATCACAACCAACAAAACAATCAAAATCATTAAATTTAACATAAACACATCAACATATCACGGGATGATGTGAGGCGACGGCTTTGAGCTGCAGAGCTGTGAGAAATCGTCAAACAACACTGACCAAACACAAACAAAACAAATTTTTAACTAGACACAAAAAACCAGTTAAACTACTATGTATACTGTAAACAAAAAAAGAAAAAGAGGTTGTTGCGGTGGTTTATTTCTTTTTAAGAATCAACAAACCAACGAGTACGACGACTAAAAGGATTGCAATGCCCATTGCAATAATATATAGTTCATACCGTGGATTGTTAGTTGCCGCCATTACTGTCATTTCGTTTTGCGCTGAATTCTGATA
>JAIRJY010000075.1 GCA_031260365.1 Nitrososphaerota archaeon
CAAAAACCACTTTTTTCAGTTAATTAACAAAATTTCCGCTTCAACAAATTTTTTGTAGTTAAACAACAAATTCTGCCTAAAGAACGTACTAATTAGTTTTTTTACATTTAGCTACATTAGACTTCTTGCATAACTTATATTCCTTGTTCATAGTTGCAGATGCCTGCAATAAGATTGAACCTCAGACCGAAGCGTTTGCGTCTGTTACGATAACGATCTGACACGATTTTAAACCGTTTTATCAAACCGATCACATGCTCATTTAAAACTCGCTCACTTGAAACCCTGCGATTAAACGCCTTATCTATTTTAGTCAAAAGTTTCTTTTTACTTCTCTTTACTGGGATCACTGAATTAGCGTGAAACTTGGTAATTCCAGTATATCCTGTGTCTACAACTGCCTTGATTTTAGAATCGATTTTTAACTTTGACTCTTTAAATAGCCTAAAATCATGACGCCTACCATTAGCAAAAAACGTACAAACAATTTGCTTATTGACTTTGTTTACAACCACTTGTGTCTTTATGGTATGTTTCTTTTTCTTACCACTATAGTAGTACCTTTGCTTTTTTTAGGACGCTCAACAGGAGATTCTGTAGCATCAATCAAAACAACCTCATACTCCCTATCACTTTTCAATAATGCTTTACGTCCCGGTAGGGAAAATGTTCCATCTTTGATCAAGGTATCTTCAACCCAGCGTATGATACGGAAGATTTGGCTCTCACTTATGCCATAGCTTGCAGCAACATGTGCATAAGTGCGATATTCCCTGATATACTCAAGGCAGGCAAGCAGCATATCTTCAAGACTTAATTTGGGCTTTGGACCACCAAGCGCAAGACGCTTAGTTAAAGCAACAAAAAGAATCGTCAACATCTTTTCAAATGTTGCACGCTTAACCCCGGTTATCCAACGAAACTCTTCATCATGATAACCCTTAATATTTTCGAACTTCATCAACCATCACAAAACATCACCAACAAGACACTAATCACATTTTCCATAGTTATGCAAGAAGTCTATTGAAGCATTTAAAATAGGACAATACAGTTTAACACAAATAATGTTATAGTGTGTTATAAAAAATGTGACGTTATAAAGTGAAACAAAAATTAATCACTCAAACAGAAACCATACCACTCAACCAAAAAAGTTGAGGTTAGAACTCAAATATTGCACATATATATCTGAGAGGATATCTATTGTGTTGTTTTTCAGAGTATTTAGCAATTATGGGTTTCTAAAAGGTCAAATCCGGTCTTTGGATCTCTTTCGCGTCTAGCAGAGCTATAAAGCAACTCAAACATAACCACTTCGCCTATGAGCCAAACTTCAACGCCCGCACGTATACAACCAGTAACTGCACATCCATCTCTTCCAAAGCTTCCATGCATGTGTAATTTAGGTTTATCTTGAGAATCACAGAAAATCGTACCTATACCACAACCCTCATGTACACCTTTAAGTAGCGCAATCATGGGTTCAACTGGCAGTGTATCGCCGTCTTTTGGTCCAACTACAAGTTTACTTTTGTCTTTGGCACCACCTAAAAATAAGCACATAGCATTTTTCAGGCTATTTTTTTCAGCAAAAGCCTCCAAAGTTTCATGCACAATTTCTCCATCATGTAATCTTAGAATAAATACTCGACCCAATGAAGCCTGTGAATAATCCAAATTTTTTAACTCCATTATATTAGACTGTTAAAAAGAATATATAAGTATAAAAGAATTATAGCAACTTAAAGTTTTGTTTTTTTTATGTATTTTTCGTTATTTAACGGTCATGTTAAAATTATAAGTAATTGTTGTTATAACTTACGTTGGAATTAGATACTTGTTTACACGAAGAAGGAACTTAGCTGCTTCTGTTGTGGCTGTTTTTTGCTAAAACCTGAAACTCTAACACCTAAACGTCGAATTTTCAAAGGAGATTCTGTGAGGTATTTTTCTAAGAGTAAATGCACATTTCGTTTGATAACTTCTTTATCTTTTGCAGGCTGCTCAAGTGTGACTGAACGGCTTTTGCTTACCAAATCAACATTAACTATGTATACAGAGACTGTTTTGAAGCTATAACCTTTTTCTGTTGCTTCGCCATAAACGATTTCTACTAGTTCGTCAGTTTTCTGTAAAAGTAACTCTAAATCATGAGTATCCTGCTTTAAGGTGCCAATTTTACTTATAGATTCAGCCTCGCATTGCTTTACAACAGGTTCATTATCAATTGCGTTTGCCGCATTATGAAAATAGATACCTAAGGTTTTGCCAAATACTTCAATAATTTGTTGCACATCAAATTTAGCAAGGTCTCCAATTGTTTTTATATCCATTTGTTCCATTCGTGTAAAAGTTTTTTTACCCACACCTAATAGTTTGTCTACAGATAGTGGTGCAAGAAATTTTATAGCTTCCTCAGGTCTAACAAGGGTTAAACCATCAGGTTTTTGACTGTCACAGGCAATTTTTGCAACAAGTTTGTTAGATCCAATGCCTATTGATAAAGACAGCCCCACTTGAGCTTTGATGTCTTGTTTGATTTTTTGGGCATATATCTGTGCTTTTTCAAAGTTGCCTTCCACCTGTAAGGTAACATCTAAGTAAGCCTCATCTATGCTAACTTGTTCAAGGTTACTTGCGTAATTGTTAAGAAGTTGCATAATGCTGTCGCTAACTTGTTTGTAATACTTATGATCTACAGGAAAAAACACTGCATCTGCGCATTCAAGATTGCGTTTAGCTAAAAATATTGGTATACCTGACTTTACACCATACCGACGAGCAACATAATTACTGGTAGATACTGCTCCGCTATCCTCGGTACGACCAGAATAAACTCCAACTACTACAGGTTTATCTTTAATTAACGGATTCCGTAGCTCTTCACATTGAGCAAAGAAATAATCAAAATCGACAAGCATCACTACACGATTCTGAACCAATGCTACACACTGCCTCCTTCTCCACCAGCCTTAGATAGTAACCATGAACCATCGCAGGTAGCAGTGTTTAAACGTTCTAAGCCTTCACGGCAGCAACCAAATTTTAAGCCTTCAGCATCAGCAAGATCACGAACGTTTTTTAGAATCATCAGTCGTAAGTCTCTAGGCAGTAAAACGTTGCCACCTACGCGTTCTCCTTCTTTAAAGTATAAACGCTCAAGTTTCTCTACAACAGTGGGTAGTGCTGTTGATAGTCTTTGCCAGTTATCAGGTTTTACTTTATATGTTGAGCTGGTTATGTGTTTAACACCAATATCTGCAAGAGTTTTGATTAATCTTTGCTGTTGATCGTTAACAAAAGGGATTATAGGGTCTATACGCACTAAAACGGGTATACCTTGCTTTATTAGGTCTTTTGCAGCACTTAAGCGTTGACTTGGCAGAGGTGCATTAGGTTCAAGTATTTTAGCAAGCTGATCATTATCAGTTGCAATTGTGAAAGCCACTGTTGAAGGAACCTGCGTTAACAAATCATCATCTCTGACGACAAGATTGCTTTTAGTAATTATTTGAATACGACAATTATGCTCAACAAGAATCTCAAGACATCTTCTAGTTAAACCAGTGTACTGTTCGGTTTTAGGATAAGGATCCGAACTGTTTGAAAGCGATATCACCTCACCCACAAGTTTAGGAGCCTCCAGACGCAATCGTTCAAGCAGATCCTTTTTAGGTTTACACTCGCTAAACCCTACGATGTAACTAGAAGCATAACAATAAACACATCTATGATCACAACCCGTGTATGGGTTTAACGTTAATTTCTTTGGGCAAGTACATAAACCGCTCTGCCAAGGATCAAAACATGAAATCAAAGGCACATAACATCACACAATTAAACTAGCTTTATAGAAATAGATAAACAAAAACATTCGCACCAAAACAGCACCTAACAAATAACAAACAACATCAAAACTTAAGGTAAATGTAAAGACTAAATGTTATTTGTTTGTTAAATAATGTTCAAAAAGAGAAATCATTGTTTAAGCCAGGTTTTTAACATAAAAACGTTTTTAAATTAAAACTGCAATGACTAAATCGACGTTAAATGATACCAAAACACTTCTTCTTAACAAAAGGAGTTGGCAAACATAAAGAACAACTCCAATCATTCGAGTTAGCTCTACGAGATGCAGGCATTCAAATGTATAACCTAGTTGCAGTATCGAGTATTGTTCC
>JAIRJY010000103.1 GCA_031260365.1 Nitrososphaerota archaeon
ATTTGTTGATGATTTCTATGTCAAGACCAGTTTCTTCTTTAACCTCGCGAATACATGTCTGCTCAACAACTTCATTTGCCTCCATCCTGCCGCCTGGTAACGCCCAAAATCCTTTAAACGGCAAAGTATCCCTTCTGATAAGCAAAATTTTGTCCTGAGGATAAAGAATAATTGCTGTTGCAGTTCTACCACAATACCTTGTCATATAATATTCGCCTATGTTGCTAACAGTATATCTAATTAATAACTAAACGCTCACAAAAATAATTATTCATACAAAAAACCACAATATATGTAAATAATCAAACTGTTTGTCTAAAATGTGTTCTCAAGAAAAGTTCTATTTAGTTGTTTATTTAATGATAACGAAAAATTTCTTTTTAAGAAAGAATTTCTGTGTTAAGTGTAGATAAGAGCGTTTGATAATCTGTTTCTGAGAGCCAGCCTTCTTCTTTGAGTAAAAGCAAACCATTTGTAAGTTGTGTTTTCATATTTAAAATATTGTTTTTTTGTTTTAACTCATCGTCTATTTGTACTCTTATCTCAGAGTTTACAGCTGTTTCTAACTGTTGTAAGTTTTCGCCCAAAGTTGAGATTGCTTTGAAGCGTTCATTTAGTAAGCTTTTGATTTTTGCCATTCCTAATGCCCCTTTAAGTTTAGACGAAAAACTTAAACTAGATGCTAGTGCGGGCGGGAAAATAAAGTGCCTTTTCAAGTTAGTGTTTATTTTTTTGTATGCTGCTATGTAAAATGGAACGTATATTATTGTGTTGCTTTTTAGTTTAGTATCTGTTTCAAGGGTTATTGATTCTGTGTTTGCTAAAAGTTTTTCTTGTTGATCAATAAAGCTTTCTATTTCTTCTAGTACTGATTTTGTTTGTTCTTCAAGTTTTTTGCTTTCTTGATTGAATTTTTCTTGTTTTTCGTCTCGTAAACTTTCTAATGTTAGTATTGGTTTGCGTTCAATTTGCACTTTTTTGTCAAATTCCTGTTTTAGCTTTAATGTTTCACTTATTTTTTGTTCTGTCAATTTTTTGAGTTGTTTTTCAATTTTTTTATACTGTGTCTGAAGTTCATCTAGTTCTTGTTTTTCTCTGCTACTTTTTCTCTTTAAACTGTCTTCAGAGCGTTTATTGCCTCTTTGTGCTTGAAGCTTTATCTGTTTGCTGTAATGGCTAATGTTAGCTTCTCTTTCTTTCATGGTTTTTTCTATACGTGTTTTTTGTTTTTCAAGTGGATCTTGCTCGCTATCTATACTTTTTTCTAGCTGTTCAATTTGTTTTTTGTGTTCTTGTGTTAACTTTTCAATTTTTGGGTTAATCACTTCTTTTTGAGCTTTAATTTTTGCTTCTGCTTCTTCCTCAAAAGCTTTAATCTCAAAACTAAACCCTTCAATATGCTTACTTGTAGTTTTAGAAATCAACTCTGGTAGTTGTTTTAGTTTTTCTGTTTTTTCTTTAAATTCTAGTTGTAATGTTTCAATTTGATCAACAATTTTTTTTGCTTCTGTTTCTTTTAAAACTGGCATTATCAAGCTCGCTGTGGAGGTATCATAGATTTCAGTTGCTTCGTTACGGTAATTGTTTAATTCATTAAGTAATGTGCTATCAGCAATCAAACTCTCACAAGTCAGTTTTTTGCTGTTTATAGTATAATGAAAATTTTGGTATTTATCTAAAAACTCTGTGTATAATTCAGGTATTCTACAATTTGCTTCAAAATCTCCAATAACCTTCTCAACTTGAGAAGTTTCATAGTACGTCCAGTTGTAACTAATCCTGCTTAAACCATCAAAAACATAAGTAGATTTATCTTTTACAATAAGTACAAGTGGATATCCAACTTTTGAAATATACACACTTTTTTCCTGCTTATTAGCATTCAATCTACCATTTTTACGTTCCAACTCGGAAAGAACAAAAACCGTTGCTACCTCAGCTTCAATACTAAAGGGATCTTTACGTTTTTCTGATCGCACAACAAAGGGCAAAACGTATTGTCTGTAAATTGACATAGCTCTCTAAATAGTTATACGCCTCTAAATTTTTAAAACTTGCCCTTTTTCATTTAACATATTCTAATACTAAAAAGCGTTGAATCATCAGTTTTAATGTAAACAATAAAGCAACATTGATACACTATAAATAAAAAAATAAACTGTTAACAACAAATTAGACTGTATCTTTAAAGAACTGTTCCAATTTGACTGATGGACCTGCTTTTTTAAGAATTTCGGTGCAATCTTTAGGATATAATTCTTTAAACTCTAAACCATTGTCTACTAATAACGTTTGTACATCTTTGCCTAAATCAGGTGCAGCAAGAACCCCACGTATTTGTCTATCTGATTTTTGTTTAATGGCTTCAATGTATTTAGCAAGCTGCAACACTGCCTCTTTGGTTGCAGTTTTACGTTTAACTTCAACTACAACTAATCTGCCAACTTTATCCATACCATAAACATCAACAAAACCTGGCTCAACTTTTTTCTCCCAACTAATAGGTTTAAAGCCTTCCTCAATTAAATCTGGTCTAAGCAAAATGGCTCTGTGCATATCATCCTCACTAGCGTTAAGAATAAACTCGCCAGCATCAAGCAACATAATAGTGGTAACTGTATAGATTTTTGAAAATGTCACTTTAACACTTTCTTTAGGCTTCTGTCGAACCGCATGAATCTCAAACGTATTGTCTATTATTTGTGTATAAAAAACACTGCCTGAAGGTTGCCAATTAACCGGTTCATAACCAGTTGGGCGGTGAACAAGCAAACTGCCATCTGACTTTATAATTAAAAGACGCTCACCTAGCTCCAATTTTGAATTAGCCCTTCCGACATAGTCAACTTTACAATTGCCTGCAATAATTACCGTTCTTCTTTGAGTAAACGCTTTTTCAATTAAGTTTTTTGTTTCTTCAAGTACAGGTTCCATAAGTACAGAGAGTTTGTCATTATTTACCTGCTGCTGCATTAATATCCACGGTAATAGACAAGTAACAGACACATAAAAACTTGAACATTTCAACACATCTCTTTTTAATGTAAATTTTTTAAAGAAAACGTAGTACTAGCGTATAGACGTATAACGAGGTGTACTTTCAAAAACTCTGCTCAACAATCACGTTTGAAACAAGCTAAAAACAAAAAAAGAAGGGGAATCTATTTTTCGGTTTAAACTTGTTTACCACAGTGTGCACAAAATGTTGCATCGAGAACAACGGAAGCTCCGCAGTTTGAACAGAAATTGGCTTTAATGTTCGATACTGGTGCAGCTTGGTACGTTTGGTTTGTCTGTGTGTTTGGTTGCGTTGGTGGTGGTGAATAGTTATATCCTTGTGAGCTTGAAGGTGATTTAAGTGTAAGGAATGCAATTCCTGCAATGATAAATCCTATAAACATTAAAAATAGACCAATACCAATTATGGTTAGTAATGCACCAATCCATAGTAATGTTCCTGCTGTGCGGAATAGATTCTCACCTGAACGATCTGCTACTGCTTCGAAAGCTTTTTTGAGATTCAATACTGCTAACAACATGAAAACACATGCTATTATAAAAAACACTATTGCAAATAAAAAGCCTAGACCCCAGGAAAATAAGAATGCAAACGCAATATACGAACAAATTATGCCGATTACACTGAAGATGCCTCCAGTGAGTGTGTGTTGATAGATACTTTGGTCTTTATAGTGTTCAGATATGTCTTTCATGCCTATTAACATAATAATTAGACCGACAATTGGAACGCATAGTAATATTGAACCGATTCCTGCTAAAGTTTTGCCTGATTCAAATGTCATTTTTTAATCACTACGCTAAAGTAAACTTTGTATGTATTTAGCTTTTTTGCAATGTTGACACGAGAATGTTTCGTTTTATCCTATTCTACTGCGTTTTTCGACATGTCGTAAACAGTTAAAATTTCTTAGTAACTTATTTTTCTTTTTTTATGCGTACATGATAATTACTGTTTTACGTTGAACTACAACAAGTGTACTTTACTTTTTTTCTGTTGAATATTTTACAGTTTAGAGCTAATATGGTTAAAATATGCTCTTGAAAACGTTTTTGTGATTTACCAGATAGTTTATTGTTGTAGTCACAGTGAAGTAGGTGTTTTGTTTGCCAAAACAGTTAAAAAGTTTATGTGCTAAAGTTTATTTAGTGAATATGTTTGAATAGTTGGCGTGAGAAGCGTTCAGTAGCAAATCGGTATAACATCACTTCTGGGAGTTATGATGAGCAATATGCTCAAGAGCAAGAGGCAAAGTATTGTGCGGTTCAAAAAGTGTTAAACTGGTCTGGTGACTGTGGTTGTGGTGGTGTTGTTTTAGATGTTGGTTGTGGTAGTGGGTTGTTTTTTTCTTGTGTGGCTGATAAGGTTCAGTCTGTTGTAGGTGTTGATATTTCTCGTAATTTGTTGCTTAAAGCTAAGGTTCGTGCAAAATTTTTTTGTAATGTACATGTTGTTCAGGCTGATGCTGATTTTTTACCTTTTAAGGATTCATTGTTTGATGTGATTTTTTCTTTTACGGTGCTTCAGAATATGCCTATTCCTAAGAAGACATTATGTGAGTTTAAACGACATATTACTACAGGTGGTAAATTGGTGGTTACTGGGTTGAAGAAGGTTTTTGGGTTAACTGTTTTTTTGGATTTGTTTGAGACTAATGAGTTACGGTTGCTAGAGTTTATCGATGATTCTGACTTGAAATGCTATATTGCTTTAGTAGCGTGTTAGAGCTTTTATGGTGTTCATTTGATGTTTATAGCGTGTTGGGTGCTTGTTTTTTTAGAAATAGCCGTCATTTTTTTAAAATGTCTAAAGTTTAGTGTTGAGAAATATTTTGTGTGTAAAAATTCATGTTTTTCTTTTTATTTTTATCAAGCAATATTTATATCAAAAAAGGTATCATAACTTTCTGAATCTGTAGTTGGTAACATTTTTTGGGGTGTATGTGTGCCGTATAAAAGCTCAAAGCAAGATTTGCCTGATGTTTTAATGTTAGAATGGGCTCTACAGGTAAAGAATTACAAGTTGACTCTTGATAAATGCCTTTGTGTTGGCTGCCAAATTTGTAGTTTAGCTTGTCCTAAGGATGCTGTTTTTATTGGAAAACAGTTTAAAGTTGTTGGTGAGAAGGCGCTAAAATCAAAAATTGATGTTGATTTGGCGAAATGTAATTTTTGTGGTGTATGCGATGTAACTTGTCTTTACGGAGCAGTTACTGTAACTATAAATGGTGTACGTAATACAGCACTTGTTTCAAAAGAGAGTTACCCAAATTTTGGTCGAATATTTACTTTGGATTCTAAAGAGTGTCCTAAAGACTGCATTGAATGCGAAGCTGCTTGTCCTTGGCATTTGATTAAAGTGCATAGAGCAGGATTTGATGGAAAACCAATAACAAATGTTAGTGAACTCACTTTTACAGAAAAACGGCGTGTTAAAATAAACGTGGATATCCAAAAAGAAAAATGTCCAACATGTAAAATGTGTGAGATAAAATGTCCTTCTAAAACTTTGAAAGTGAAAAAAATTTTTGAAGGAAAAATTGTTATAAATACTGATAAATGTCCCGTTGGTTGTCATGACTGTGTGGATGTTTGTCCTGTGCCTAATGTTTTAACAGTTAACAACGCTGGAAAAGTTGACGTAGCTAAAGAGGTACACTGTACTTATTGTGGAGCATGTAAAAACGTGTGTTCTACTGATGAGGCGTTAATGATTAAGCGTACTAAGATAGCTAATAAACGTGTTCGTTCAGGTACCTGGAATAAGGCGTTAGAGAAACTTACAAGTACACAAGACGAGATAAAAGATTTTAAAGCAGTTACGTCTCTGAAAAAGAAGAATATGATAATTAAAAGACTACAGGATGAAATAAACCCATGAGTGGCTCACAGAATTTAGAAGAGTTACGGATAGGTGTTTTTGTTTGTCATTGTGGTTTAAATATAGCTGGAACTGTAGATGTTCATGCCGTTGCTGAATACGCAAAGACTCTTCCAGACGTAGTTTTTGTTAAAGAAAACCGTTACACCTGTGCAGATCCTGGTCAAGAAGAAATTAGAAAAGCAATAATACAGAACCGTTTGAACCGTATCGTTATAGCAGCGTGTTCTCCAAGAATGCATGAGCCAACATTTCGTCGAACAGTTGCTGATGCTGGTCTTAACAGTTTTCTTTATGAAATGGCAAATATACGCGAATTCTCATCTTGGTGTCATCAAAACACGCCTCAAGAAGCAACTAAGCGAGCAAAAGACACTGTAAATATGGCTGTGGCAAAGGTACGTTTAATGCAGCCTTTGCAGCCCTTTGATGTGCCTGTGACAAATAATGCTTTAGTTATTGGTGGGGGTATAGCAGGTATTAATGCTGCTTTGGATTTGGCTGAACAGGGTTTTAAGGTGTATTTGCTTGAAAACTCTCAAAGTATCGGGGGACATATGGCGGCACTTGATAAAACATTTCCAACCCTTGACTGTAGCATCTGTATTGAAGGACCAAAAATGGTTGACTGCGCTAGGCATCCTAATATTACTATTTTTGCTTATAGTGATTTAGTTAAAGTT
>JAIRJY010000134.1 GCA_031260365.1 Nitrososphaerota archaeon
ATCAAAGTCAAATTAAACCTTTTTAGCTCCTGACGCAAAACATCACCTGCCTTAACCAAAACATCCATTACCTGAGCGTATTCACCTTCTTTTAACAAACCCTTCATAAGACATATTCTCTCACTTACAGGAGGATCTCCCTGTGCATCATCTTTAAGCGTAACTTCAAGATAAGGAGGATCAAAAGGAATACCTTTTTCAAGAGTAAATCTACGACACATACTACCAGCTGTGAAATAACGTAACACAAATTCAAGCTTTGGAACAGTAACAGAACGCACTTTCATTAAACCTTTATCAAGATCAGCATCCAAATAATGCGTTGGAATATCATTTGCTTCCATTACCTCAAAAAAATATTTTGAAACAGCAAGCCCAATTTTACCCTTACCCAAAACACTACCCCCAACAGTGTTAAAACCAGGATCAAAAACACCATTCACACCAGTAGCACTATCTTTGAAAAACAAAAAACATGTGCCACTTTCCTCATTTAACAAAACATCTTTTGTTTTACCCACATAAACTGTTTTCATAGTTCCCATTTAAACGCCTCAAACATTTTACATTACAAACTATAGCGTTTATAATTGTACAAATTTATTTATAAATAGCATCCTCTCTAAACCGCACAATATACCTAACAAAACAGATAATAAATACATAAAATCAAACGTTACATAAACTTATTTGAAACCGCCAAATATACAAGAATAAAATTGTTGAAGAAAAATATTACTATGAGAGAGACAGGGTGCTACGAACTAGATACACGACAACGATATCACTATATCGTCACTAAAAAAAGAAACCTGAAATCTGTGTACAGTTTCACTTTAACTCAACTCTCCACTCTTTCAATTAACAGTTTTAACATCCCATTTAAAAACAAATATCAACAATAACCATTCTCGAGGAATAAATAATGGAACACATCCTGGAACATTGTCAAAACCCTTGGAAAGACATTTGCAACATAGAACAAATCAAGCTATACATACAATTCAAAGGTGAAACAATCCCCATCTGCGAACATTGCTGGAGCAAAATCGCAGATCAAGATAATGAATGGTGATTGACGTGGGAGATTTTCGTGTAAACAGCGCAAAAACTTACTTAGGAAAAAATGTTAACTTACATCTAAAAGACGGTGCAGTAATAGTAAACGTTCACTTAGTAGCTATCAAAAAACCTAAACTAGGCAAAAAAAATCTGTTAGAATACACTTCGTTTGGAAAAAATAGAAGAGAAAATATTCCGTTAAAAAACATTGCATACGCTGAGGGACTCAATCGAAATCTGTTGTTTACATAAAAACTATTTGACCTATAGATAAAAGCTAAAATAACTTTGTATAAATTTAGACTTATGTATTGCTCTCACTGTGGACTTTGTTGTACCGAGACAGAAATGTTACTATCAAAAGAAGATATCAACAGAATAGAAAAAAAAGGCTTCCACAAAAAATATTTTGTGAAAATCAATAATGGTTATGCTCAACTTAAAAACTATAATGGTTATTGTGCTTTTTATAATTTAGACGAACATCGATGCCGCATTTATCTCGATAAACCATCTGGTTGTGGAGTTTATCCCGTAATTTTGGATGAAGATGTAGGCATAATAGTTGATGATATTTGCCCAGAAAAAGCTACGATCACTTCCGAAGAAAAAGAGAACAAAGGCAAAACTGTGCTTAAACTTATTAAAATTATAGATACAGAAGCAGATATAAGACGTTAATTAGATTTCAGTTTGTTAGTACAGCAACTTTTGAGTGTACATTAACAGTTGTATCCATCCATGATTCCCGTTAATACACCACATATACTCTGCTAAAAATGGTGAAAACTGAAAATAGCCACAAATAAAAGCTTATTTTAAAAAAATATGGTCGTTCTCACAGCCATGTGTTACAACACATCACACTACAAAATGCCCCAAACAGCTTTTAAAAACAAAATTAAAACACTCAAAACTTCAATCCACACATAACAAACAAAAACCACACATATACTGAACAAAACTCTAAACCAACACAATTTTGTAACACCAAAAAGACACATAGTCACGTATTCCGGGAATGTAGTATCCATCGTGTTTGAACCAGTTTTTAATGTTAATGAGAGCAAATGCATCTAACGCAGTTTTTAGTACTTTTTATAGTTTTCATGGGTTCTGGTTTTGAGCTTTCTTAATACTTAGTGCATTTTCGACCTCAATAGGCTCAATAGTATTCAAATCGGGCAAAACTCGTTTCACATTTGCCCACTTGTACTTAATTCTACTAAAATCTAGAGGATACACCGGCAAAAACACACCACAACAGTTGCCAAGCATACAATTGTCTTATGCGATGAAAGCCATGTATTATCCAAAAACACAACATCCCGAGCAACCTTTGGCAAGAACTGTCTTAAACCACCATATAAAAAACTGTGTCACTGAATATATATGAAAACGTTGTTATAACTCGCAGTTAAACATCAATAACTATTTTATCCGCCTAACAATAAGAAATGTTCAAAACACTGTTTATCTAAAATAAAAAATGGAAAATGGGAGACATATCCAAAATAAGTTTTTGCTTAGTTTATTAGTCAGGATTACCGTATTTGGAAATGAAATAGAATGGTTAACGCTGAAAAATCATGCAATGCCCGTATAAATGAGACAAAGATTACGCGTTTACCATGTGGTTGTGTTTATCAAGATACTAACTGGATGTTAATGCGAATAAACGAATGTAGTTATCATCATCGTAGAAGAACAACAAAAAGACCATATAGACCAAAAGCGGAGTGTGTTAGACCGTAGTAACAAGTTACAAATAACAACTTGTTATCTGCAGAGTTTTACACAAAGCATTTAACTTACTATAGTTAACTCTAATAACATGGATAACAAAACGGTACAACAGGGTAAAGAAAAAAAGCAAAACTTATCCAGATTTCTAAAGATTTTTCTACAAATAGCAGTTATAGTTGCAATGTTTGCAGTATTACTCTGGTATATATCCACATATCAAACTGACGGCATGACATTATCTGATGCGTTACTTAACATCAAGATTCAATATTTGGCACTTGCTTTTCTTATGTATTTTGGAATAAACGTGCTATTTACTCTCCGACTACAAAGAGTTCTAGCTAAAGATAATGTCAAAACATCTTTTGGAAAAACCCTGCTTTCGCAGTACGCAGGCATGTTAACAAGCGACTTTACCCCAGGACGCTCAGGATACATGCTAACCCCGGTATATCTAAGAGACCAAAACGTCCCATCATCAAAAAGCCTCTCCACTATATTAGGCATACAAACAATAGAATTCCTCATAAAAGTAGCAGGCGGAATAGGAGCCGTAATTTACCTAGTTAAATTCGTTCCAACAACAACATGGAACGAAATGTTCCCACAAACATTAGCAGGTGTAAATGTAGGCATATTAATCGCCTGTTTTGGCATCGGTCTAATGTCTCTTGGTGCTACTGTATTAGCACTTTTCACTTGGTCAAAAAAAGCCATAAACATATTTTACAAAATTGCAAACATGCGTTTCATAAAAAAATTCACAGGTGGTCTAGTAGGTAAACTTGAAGAATACAAAGAAAGCGCACACAACACCCAAAAAGCAATTCCAGAAATATTAGCTCTAACATTAGTGTGTTGGCTACTAAAAGGCTTTGAATGGTGGTTCTTAGGCTTAGCTTTTGGAATAAACGTGCCTTGGATAGCATTCTTCTTAATACATCCACTAGTCACAGCACTCGCATTTATACCAATAATACCTGCAGGATTAGGAATACAAGAAATAGGCATCACAGGCATACTAGGCTTACTAGGCGTTCCCCTAGTTACAGCAGGCGCATTTGCTATAATCGCACGCATATTATTAATCATCGAAGACCTCATAGGATTACCACAAATTGTAAAATCATCAAGCTTACTTTTCACACGCAAAAAACCACAAACACAACAACAACCTCCCACCACTACACAAGAACTAAAACAAAACAGCAATTAAGAGTTTCCACCTTTTTGTAAATATAACATGACAGTCTTCATGATCATGTAAGTAAAAGAAAGTGGAAAATACGTATTTGTTTACTCGAAAAACGTTAAAAACAATAAAACTATAGAAATGTCGTTACCCACCTAATGGGAACCTCCAGTATAAATAAAAAGAAACTAAAAAGACAAAACATACCTACTTGCCACAAACAATAACACTGTTAATTTAATAATCTGGTGGACCGTACCGGATTTGAACCGGTGATCTTCGCCGTGTGAAGGCGACGTCCTAGCCAACTAGACTAACGGTCCATTTGAAGTTTAAAATATATTCTTACCTTCATAAAGTCTTCCCTTTTACTAGCACATTAATAGCAACATACAAAACAAAAAAAGTACTTCACAAAAATGCGTTACTAACACTGCCGAAAGTTTGTATTTCTGATGGTTTACTTGTTTAAGTGTAAATTTGTTAAACTGTTATTTGTCGAGTTTACGTTGTTAAATTGCGCTTTTTGGGGGTCATTTGTGAGTTAGTGATAAGCTGTTCGCACTGCTAACGTTGTTACCAACAAAAATGAAGAAAACATCATTATCAGCAGATCTTAAAAATAGTGGATCTCACTCTTCGGGAGTGAGTATTTCATTATTTTCATCATTCAAAGCATAATAGAAAGCAATCACGTTCCTACTTGCATCTTCAGTAATGGTAAAAGACATCGCACCATCGCCCACGATTGTATAACTCGTAATATTTGGTGCATACTCAGTCACGCTAATACCAATAGTGCCAAACTTTGTCTTACTTGAAGCAACAGAGTTTTTAGTACCCTGTAAATAATAATGCACTGTATAAGCAACAGTTTTGTCTTTGTTGTTTTCGTGTTTAAAAGTAAGTGCTATAGCAATTAGCTCTATTATGAATATGATAGCGTTTACGATTGTCCACCTGTCAACTAGTACCATCGGTCGGGTCATATCTTCTGTTAGTAGGAACACGATAATACCTACAATTCCCATGATAACACTTGTGAAGAGCCAGAAAAGTCGTCGTTGTTCCTGCTTGTTCTCTTCAGCTACATCATCAGCGGTGTCATTTTGTTGTTGCTTTGCTACATATTGATCGTTATCGCCGTCATTTTGTTGTTGCTTTTGTTGTTCT
>JAIRJY010000175.1 GCA_031260365.1 Nitrososphaerota archaeon
TATTGCCTTTATTATTGGAACAGCTGGTTCGGGAAAAAGTTTTTTCACAGCAGCTTTTAGTGAATGGTTGAAAATGTCAAAACAGGATGTTGCAGTGGTTAATCTTGATCCTGGAGCATTAACGCTGCCATATTCTCCAGATGTGGATGTGCGTAATTATGTTGATGTTGGTGATTTAATGGAAAAATACGGTTTAGGTCCAAATGGCGCATTGATTGTGGCTGCTGATTTGATAGCTGATCAAGTTGAAAATTTAACTCGTGATATTGAATCGACAAATGCTGATCTTGTGCTTGTGGATACGCCTGGTCAGATGGAATTGTTTGCTTTTCGGGCTAGTGGTCCATATATTGTAAATGAACTTACGCGTGATCCTAAAGCTTTAATCTATCTTTTTGATGCAGTTTTTTCTATTAATCCTTTAAATTATGTTTCAAACATGTTTCTGTCTGCTGCTGTTTACAATCGTTTTTTTCAGTCGCAATTGCATGTTTTGTCAAAATCTGATTTGGTTCCTAAACAAGATGCTAAAGCAATAATTGATTGGTCAACTAGTCCAATGGCACTTGAAGATGCAATCGAAGCAAAGCTTGAAGGAACAAAACGTGTTTTCAGTCGAAACATGATGAAAGTCATACATCAATTAGGTATAAAATTTCCACTTATGTCTATTTCTTCAAAAACAAATGAGGGTATGACTAATGTTAACACTGTGCTTGAGCGCATATTTATGAGTGGCGAAAAATACACAACATGACATCTTTTCATACTTCAATTATTATAGCAAGTTAAAATGACATTGTCGTGTGTGTTTCTGGTTGTTGCTTGAAATGAACTTTTTCACATGGTTATTCATGATTTGATTTTTTACTACGTGAAAAACAGGATAATGTAAATTCACTTTGCTATAATTGAATACAGTTGATGTAAAAACTCCAATTAGTCTTTAATGCTTCTTTTTTGCTTGCAATAGTTGTAATATTTCGTTTGGTAATGCCGATTTAGTATTATTGTGCGGCAATTTTTTCATATGGTCTATAAGTGTGTCGGCTGTTAAGACGAGTTTATTTTATTGTTTTTGTAGAGTAGTGTTACTGATAGTTATGAAAGGTCATGTATACAAATTTTGTATGATGATTATAAAAGTGTGAAAAAAACTGGTTGTTTATGTGTTAATGTTTGTTTAAATGTTTAAAACATGGTCTTAATGAATATTTTTTTAATCGAGTGCTTCAGAAAGGCTTTTAAGAAAAACACCTGTAATTATCAATAATTTAAGTAATGGATAAGTGTTTCCAATGAAAATGAATGGAGAATATTTGTTTACCTCTGAATCTGTTGGAGAAGGTCATCCGGATAAAGCTGCCGACCAAATCTCTGATAGTGTTTTAGACGCGATACTAACACAAGATCCTAAGGCAAGGGTTGACTGTGAAACCATTATCATGCAAGGAACTGTAATGATTACAGGTCAAATTACTACTAGTGCATCTGTAAATATACCAACGATTGTTCGACAAACTCTAAAAGAAATTGGGTTTGATAATGCTAAAGATGGTCTTGACTGGGAAACATGTGGTGTTCTTGTTTCATTAACTGAGCAGTCACCAGATATTTCTATGGGTGTTGATGAATCGATTGATCATGAGCAAGGTGCAGGTGACCAAGGTATGGTCTTTGGTTATGCTTCAAACGAAACAAAAGAACTTATGCCTCTTCCCATTTTGTTATCTCATAAAATTGTTAAACGATTAGCTGAAGTACGTAAAAACGGTGAAATGCCATATTTACGTCCAGACTGTAAATCACAGGTTACTATTCAATATGAAGATGGTAAACCAAAATGTGTCAAAACGGTTGTTATTGCTGCACAAAACAATGGCTCTGTTGAAGATGCTGTTCTAAAACAGCAGATAATTGAGAAAGTGATAAAACATGTTATCCCTGCAAATCTACTGGCTGAAGACATTAAGTATGTCATCAACGGCACTGGTAGGTTCGTCATCGGTGGAACACTAGCAGACTCAGGACTAACAGGCAGAAAAATCATTGTCGATACTTATGGAGGCGTAGGTAGTCATGGTGGTGGTTGTTTTAGCGGAAAAGACCCTTCTAAAGTTGACCGAAGCGGCTGTTATATGGCACGATATATTGCAAAAAACCTTATCGCAGCAGGTTTAGCTGATCAATGTCAAGTTCAAATTAGCTATGCTATAGGAGTAGCACAACCCATTTCGGTACTAGTCAACACTTTTGAGACTGGAAAAATTCCAGACCAGCAAATACTTGCTTTAGTGTTGAAAAATTTTGATATGCGACCACGTGCAATTATCGATCATCTCAACCTACGCCGTCCAATCTACAAAAAAACTGCAGCTTTCGGACACTTTGGGCGAGATGACGTTGATTTTCCATGGGAGAAATGCGACAAAGCTGCCGTTCTATCTAAAGCCTTAGCAACAGTCTAGGCTTACATTATTTTTTTCTAATTTTAGTTTTGAGAGAGTACACATAGGTAAATAACGCTGTTTTTCTATACTTTTTATTCTTAACGTTTTTCGAATAAGCAAACGAGATTTTGTCATTAGATTTCTTGCATAACTTGTTTCCTAATATGTTATCCTTAGTGTAAACGATGAATTTTACAAATCATTTGGGCAAAAAACACCCCCGTAGAATGACAAAATAACGAAGCGTTTTTTGGTTATGCAAGAAGAAGTCTATTTTGTATAGTTATCTTTTCATGAAGACTGTCACTTTACAAATTGTTTAAAGGTGAATACTCAAATTTTCAAGCGACTATTAACCACATAAATTTATGTTGAACACTAATTGGGAAAAATGAGCCTGTTCAAAAGGAAAATAAAAAAATAATGAGTTTAAAATTGTTGATAA
The DNA here is from genome assembly GCA_031260365.1 of Nitrososphaerota archaeon. Lineage (GTDB taxonomy): Archaea > Thermoproteota > Bathyarchaeia > Bathyarchaeales > Bathycorpusculaceae > Bathycorpusculum. The sequence continues at coordinate 2,896 of JAIRJY010000175.1, forward strand.
AGACATGTATCGCTAGGCTAAAATCATAAAATTAATTTTGCACATAAATGTGTGCGGTTCTTGTTTTTTGTCTCTTAATTTTATTTGGTAATGCACGATTTATATGTCTTTCAAGATAGTGCCAAGCAAAATCGTTATCTCTAACAAAGTTATACGTTAATATGTATAGGAGAGCTAATGGATGCAAAAAAATTACACGTATGATGATGCCGGAGTAAACCGTAAACAAAGGGTAGAATCAAAAAAACAACTTAGCATTCTCCAAGAGACATATGCGCAAAGCATTTTTGGTTCAGTTCTAAAGCTACCTTACGGAAATATATTCCCAGTAGGGCAAAACCGGTACCTTGATCTTGTCATTGAGGGTGTAGGCACAAAAGTGCTAATTGCGCAGTTAACTAAAAAATATGATACTATAGGTGTAGATGCAGTTGCCATGGCTGTAAATGATGTTATACGTTCTGGCGCAAAACCACTTGCAATTGTCGATAACATTCATGCTCAAGAGAGTAACCCTGATTTGGTCAAAGATTGGTTAACAGGTGTTGCAAAGGGGGCAATAGAGTCCGGGTGTCCAGTTACCGGTGGAGAAATAGGAGATGTAGCTGAAATAATCTCAGGTGTACGTCAAAATGCTGGTTTTGACATGATCATCTCGTCTGTGGGTGTAGTAGATAAAAAAAATATAATCACTGGTGAAAACATTAAACCTGGTGATCCAATTATTGGACTTGCTAGTAGTGGTTTACACAGTAACGGTATTACACTTGCTCGTAAAATTCTTTTCAAACAATGGGGTGGAAAATTTGAGCCAACTGACATCCCGACTGGTTTAGACCGTGAAATAGGTCTAGAGGCTCTTGAACCAACAAAAATTTATGTTAATCCTCTTCTCAAGTTGGCTTCTAAGGTAAAAATTAAAGCTGCTGTGCATATTACCGGTGATGCTTATATTAAATTCAACAACCTTACCTGCACCTCACCCGGAATTGGTTTTAGATTTGATAATTTTCGTCCACAAACAATATTTGCTTTAACGCAGCGAACCGCTGCTGAATTAGGTTACTCTATTTCCGATGAAGAAATGTTCAAGACTTTTAACATGGGCTGGGGTTTTGGTATAATTATAGACCAAGCAGATGTTGATGCCGCAATGAGTATTCTTTATCAGACTGGGGTTGATGCAGATGTTATCGGAAAAATTACAGATAAACCAACCGTTGAAGTTGTTTATAATGATAAACGGATGTTTTTAACCTAAATATTTGCTTTTCTTTTGATGAAAGTGTTTAAATTTTATGGTTTCTTAATTAAGCTTATGAAATACGCTGTTAAAATTGAAGTATGTCTAAAGTCTGGGTACAGTAATCCTGAAGGTGAAACCACTGCGCACTTGTTAAAAGAACTTGGTTATCAAGTTGAAAAAGTAAATGTAGGGAAAGTATACACGGTGACTCTTAATATTTCTTCACCGGCTGAAGCAAAAGCAGTCGCTGAAGAAATGAGTAAACGTCTGCTTGTAAACCCAATCAAAGATAACTATACAATAAGCGTAGTGGAGTAAATAATGTCTTCTAATATTTACATACGAAGTGCTACAGCAAGTAATGTTCTTGAAGTGGCATTAGCCAAAGCTACAGATGCTGAACTTGTTGAAATTAATAATGAGCTTGCTTTAGGTTTAAGTTTTGATGACATGAAAACTGTGCAAAACTATTTTAAAAGTGAAAATCGTAATCCTTCAGATGTAGAACTTCAAACAATCAGCCAAACTTGGTCTGAGCATTGTTGTCACAGAACTTTCAGAGGTAAAATTCTTTTTGACGGCAAAGAAATAAATAGTCTGTTTAAAACCTACATCGCCCAAGTAACTAAAGACATTAATGCCCCTTGGTGTTTTAGCGTTTTTGAAGACAACGCAGGTATTGTTAAATTCGATAAAGGTTATGGCATAGCAGCAAAAGTTGAAACTCATAATCACCCATCTGCTGTGGAACCATTCGGTGGCGCAGCAACAGGTGTTGGTGGAGTAATGCGTGATATTCTTGGAGTATGGGCTGATCCCATTGCTTGTACTGGTGTTTTAGGTATTGGACCTTTAGATTTTGATAGCAGTAAACTTCTAATGGACG
>JAIRJY010000193.1 GCA_031260365.1 Nitrososphaerota archaeon
ACGTTGTGGTCGAAGAGCTTATCATGTGCGCAAAAAGCGCTGTGGTGCATGCGGTTATGGTTTAACTACAACACTTCGTCACTATAACTGGCAAAGAAAGACTCTCCAACGTGTGAGAGTAGTTTAAACCATTTTTTCTTTCTCAAAAAATGAAAAATATACTATTTGCTATCCAAACAGTTTATTATGATTTATAATAACCTTTGTCAATTTTTACGAAAATTAGCGGTCCCTTGTTTTGAGATATTCTACGAGCTTTAGATAATGCACTATTTAGGATGTTGAATACGCGTTCTTTATCGCCAAATTTTTGTACGTATTTCGCACAAAGTTCACATTTTAACAGGCTTTCAGCTACTATTTCAGTGCCACAGATTTCTCCATTTTTAACTAATGCGCCTACTACAAGCTCAGTCAGTTCTTGCTTACGCCCGATCTTTTTCCACTGTGATTCTGCATTTTTTAAGGCATCAAAAACTTGTGGCTCAACATGTTTTTGGTTGCCAATTAAAAGTTTTACTCGTTCTTTCCATTTTTTAAGCCACATATTCGACCAAATTGTTAAAACTTCTTCTAGTTCAACAGGGTTTTCTTGAATTTGTTTTTCCAGTTTTTTTACAAGTTCACATCGGTTTGCTTCTTTACCAATCAAGTTCCAGTGAACTTTGAGGTAATTTGTAAAGTCTTGATATGCTACCTGCAAAACTTCACGGTCAGAACCAGCAACATCTAAGGATAGTTCAGCATCACTTAGTTTCTCTCCTAGCATCATCTTTACGAAATTCATGCTATTACCCCTTCACCTGAAATATTCTATTAATGACTCATTTAAAGATTTAATTTACCTTTATCCACAAAACACGCCTGCAACTGTTAAACGTCTCTATACATAGTATACTACAAATTGGTTACAAGATATCATTCTATAATGTCAAGCAGATTTGTAAGATTTGGTAAAATCCTGTCAGGTTCTTCTTTGGCAAGTTCATCATAAAAATACAAACCTGAGAGTAAACCAACAGTTCTTATCCCAGCTGCTTTACCTGCTTTAATATCATTTACTGAATCACCCGCTATTAAACAGTCGCCTGTTTCAACTTTAAACTTTTCAATACCTTTGAATATAGCCTCAGGAGACGGTTTAGGTTTTGATGTGTCAAATGCTGTCATAACACTTGAAAAATATTTACCTATACCAAAAAATTTTAACTCTTTTATAACTGCCTGACTTGGAACATGACGCATTGTTATTAGCGCAAGTTTGGCCTTCAATGAAAGCGTGTTGATAGTCTTTAGCATATTAGGAAAAAGTTTTGTTTTTTCATCAGTAACTGTGTGATATGCTTGAAGATAAGCTCTTTTAAACATGTTTAAATCACCATAAACCAAACCGTCCAAAGACAGATGTTGTTCCATGCGTTTTGGGATTTCAAATGCAACTTTCATTTCTTGTGGCTTTTGACCTATCGCATGGAAACCAATTTTCGCAGCTTCAATATATGCTTGTCTAGGATCGACTATTGTCCCATCTAAATCTAAGAAGATACATTTCGGACTAAATTTGTTTTCATACATAAACAGCTGCACTTACTCAAACGTTGGCTCTATTGATAGTTTAAAAAACGTTTCGGACACAAACAAAAATTTAGTGACCTAACAATAGACCACTTCTACATCTGGTGATTTTTTCAATGCTTGTATCCTTTTTGTTTAGTAGACTTCTTGTGAAACTGCCTATTTTTGAAAAAAATTGAGCATCACAACAGGTTAAATCTCAAGCCAAACATTCTTTCGATAGGATAACAATTCAAACTTTTACACTACTCTTGGTTTCACAAACTTTGAACCAGCTTTTTGTACGCAGGGCGGTCAAAATCCTTGCCGCTTTGCTTATCCACAAATATTTGACAGGACGGTATATGCAACTCATTCATTGCCCATATTTGCCTATCAGCATTTTGTTCTAAACTTGAAACTCTAACATAACCATAGGTTTCCATTCTCACTACTCCTTTTTGCTTTTAACTTAACATAAATTGGCAGAATGTCAAGGCTTTGCGGTAGATTCCCAACACGATAAAGAGCAGTTATTTTTCACCCTTTTTTTTAAAACCTTTTTTGTAGATGTTTTTGGTTGCAACCGACTGAACATAGCGATTAACATGTCAAACAGTGCGGGTTTGAAACAAAATTTCAAAGTTGGAGTGCTGAAAGAGCTACATAAGCGGTAACATATAATTCGTGAAGAGTTGGAAAAGTCATAAAAACTATAAAGGGCTAAAAGATAACCTAAAATAAAGAGATATCCCAATATATGGATTATCGCCCCATTGTTCAAAGAAAAGAATATCTTACATCTTCGTGTAACTGAAATTTCACACGTAAAATATTCGCATTGTATCCATAAATGCAACGCACGTAAATAATTTACATTTTGCTTCCTCGAGCAAATGTTTTTGTTCATCACTTGATGTATCATTCCAAAAATCTAAAGGAAGTACCAACCGTTCGTCTTCAGTAATAACAACTTCACATTCTTTCGCAATAGCGTTCAAGTTTTTTTTGACGACAGGTTCTTTTAACTCAAATATTTTGTCGAGCATTTCGTAAGTTTTACCTTGGTCAGAAAGAAAATATTGGTTGTTTAACTTGATAAGTGTAAATTCATAACAGTGATCACTGTGATAATATTTTTTAGGGTAATGAAATCTTTCTTTTATTTCTGAAGATTCATCGATTGCCTTTCTTAATTTTCCTTTCATTTTGCCGAACTGTAAAGAACCCAAAATATTATTGAAAGTGGCAGCATTCTTTTTAAAATTAGCCTGTATGTCTGTTGCCGTTACACAGAATGTTCTGTTTTTGTGCATAAAAAATAATTGAATCATTTCCAGGTGTGAATTTTCTCCCGCGGTACATTGAACATGGTAACGCAGACAACGCTTATTACCGATTTTGGTCGTGCCAAAATTTATAATCTTTACATTGCGATTTAATATCTCTAACTGCTTTTGGACATCCAACAGCGTCTGTTGAAGAACGTTCTTATTTGGCGGTAGGATAACAATGCCAATATTAGGAGCAAATCCATTATTGGGTGGACCTGCAACAGAAACATACGTCAATGGAAAAAGAAATATTTTCCAATTCTGTGGGTAATTAAAACTGAAGTCATACTCGTGGTCTTGATGTTTTACAGTAAGCTGTATCCCTTCTTTTGTTTTTTCTGCATTACTTGGAGGAACATTTATTTCGCTTTTCAAAACGTCAGTTGTCTTATCACGTAATCCTCGAAGAACAAGTCCTGAAAATTGCTCTTGCAGAAAGTTAATAATTTCAGTTGCAGACGCGAATGGTTGCAGGACATTATTTCGGTCTTTTTGCTTTATTTCAGAAATAAACTTGTGAATTTTAACATTTGCTTTATACACGATAGTACCATTATTTTTATTTTGTTCATAAAAGCCGTTTTCATGCCACGTTTCCTGGTCTACAAACAAAAATATCTGCTTATTATTTTCTAATGCAGTTTGAATTTCTTCCATCGAAATGGATTTTTCTTGGTCAAGTTCCGATTCTGTTCCAAAACGATTGCCAATAATACCTATCAAAATGTCACAAGACTTAACTTCTTGAATGCAATTACTTTGAAGCGTATTAGTTTTTTC
>JAIRJY010000065.1 GCA_031260365.1 Nitrososphaerota archaeon
CCCAAAAAATCGCGCCCAAACAGCAATACCATATCAACCAGCAATATACATAGAATAACATCTTCTTCATTTTTTAACAGACGAATTATCAATTAGTGGATTAACTTAAATAAGTACAAATATTTGGTGAAGTATGTGTTCTGTGTCTTTTGTCACAGCAACAAAAAATTGTTAAAAATCTTAACATACACAGACATGTAGGTTAAACTGTGAGCATTTGGGTTAAAATTGTGTAATCATCATCTTTTTTCTGTGTCTGAAATAAAAATAGGTCGTGTTTTTAGTGGTGTTCTTGTTGACCTTCTTTTTTGTCTTTTTAAGTATAAGCCTAGAACTGCTACGGAAAGTCCAGATATTGTGGTCAATAAGACTGCAATAATATAGTAGATGGAAATAGGATTAGACGGTGTAGGTTCATCAGAATCCGCAACGGTACAATCATAATCAATTGGTATATATTGCTCATTCATAGAACTGGAAGTCATTTTCGGTATATGTGTGAGTCCTCCAATTACATATAGCGTATCATCAACAACGGCTACGCCAAAATCCGTTCGAGCTGGAGACATAATTTGGGCATTTGACCAAGTATCACTTTCAGGGTCATAAACACAAGTATCAAATATTGTTGGAACATAGATTTTTTGAGGTGCATAAACACCCGTTGTCACTCCTGTAACAACGTAGCCGAGTATAGGAAATGTTGCCTGTTTTTCACTCCATGAATCAGTTTTAGGGTCATAAATCAGAGTTTTCTGCTCGCTTGTTAATTCAGAATCAGTTCCGTTAGCAGATAACTGGTTGAACATGAAGCTGCCCATGACTACTAACTTGTTATCTACTGTAGCGGAAATTTGTAGTAGATTGTGGATATATGGGAGACTGGTTTTTTCGGTCCATTCATCAGTAGCGGGGTCGTACATGTACAAATTATTTTCCTGATATGATGAAAGTTTTATAACAAAAATTTTTTCTTGTATGACATACGCTTGTAACCTTCCATTAATTGGAGAAAAAGATTTTGTACTCCACTCGTTGGTCGCTATATCATAAACTTCGACTATATTACAGTCTATTTGTGCGCCCAGCTCAAAGCTTCTACCGCCGATGCAGTAGATTTTGTCTTGATATGCAGCTATGGCCAAATAGGTTCTTGGAGTTGGCATTGGTTCTAGAGTGGTCCATGTGTCTGTTACAGTGTCATATCGCTCGTTTATGCCGGTTAAACTGTTTTTTAAGCCAGTATCTTTTGAACCTCCAATGGCATAAATTTTACTGTTAACCGCAACAACTCCCAAACCAAACCGAGCTTGACTCATCGATGTTTTGGTACTCCAAAAATCAGTAGTTGGTTTAGGTGGTTCAGAGGCAGGGACAGCGTTCTTATGATCAATTGGTACATATTGCATGTTTTCAACGTGAGGGTGATGAATGCCGCCAAATACATATAAAATGTCATCAACAGCAGCTACACCATAACCTATGACAGACTTAGATGGTCCTGTGAAAGTTAACCAAGTGTTCTCTACAGGATCATAAACATAATTATTTTCAATTACGTAAAGTTTTTTTTGTGCATAACTACCAGTGGTAGCTCCAACAACAACTGGTCTAATCAAAGAATCTGGATTCCGTATATATTCTGGACTTGATTGACCTTCACTCCATACGTCCTTTTTTGTATCATAAATCATAACTTTCATCGTGACATCAGAAACATCAACATAGTCAAGGGTATAGTTTCTTTGTGAAATTTGATCAACAATTATTATCTTGTTATCAACAACAGCTGAAAATGCATGTATTCTTTGTGTTGGGATGCTGGTTTTATTTGTCCACGAATCATTAACTGGGTCATACACATACAGAGCCTGTTGGGTGACAACAAAAATTTTTCCATCCACAACATGTGCCTGTATAAAGTATTCACTTACTGGCAGTGGTGTTTTGACGCTCCAACTATCAGATGCTATGTCATAAACCTCATTTACATCACGAGAAGTCTTCGGTATTAACCCGCTCTCATCATAACCATAGCCACCTATGCAGTAAATCTTGTCACCACAAGCCGTTATAGCAAAACCCGTTCTAGGTGTAGGCATAGAGGCTAAAGTAACCCACATATCAGTTGCAGGATCATACCGCTCATTTGCACCCACATAACCTACTCCGTCTGAGATACCTCCAATAGCATATATTTTGCCATTAACAGCAACAGCTCCCAAATCAAGTCTTGCCTGTTTCATTGGCGTTTTTGTATTCCAAGAATCCTCAATCAATTCGGAAGCTGAAACCGAACTAAATACAACCACAAATGACCCGTTTACAAATAAAAAAAGTAAAATAACTGCAATAAATTTGTTCATGCTCATCACATGTTTTGTATTTTGATTGCTTATTAATTAGAAATATAAATGTGTTATAGATATGTTTTTCTAAAATTTGTGTAATCTGCGAAAAAAGTTTACAGTTGTCACCCAGTTTTGGTAACTTTAAAAAATTATGAGTAACTATGATATCGGCATATTTGTGAGAACATAATATGTTAAAAATTTGATCTAAGTTTTTCTGTCTATTGTGGCTTTGGCATTGCTTCTATGTTTGTTCGCTCAGGTGTTGCCGTTTTCTTTTTTGGGGATGTGATTTTATTGGTGAAACAAGTGAAACAATGAGGAAACTAATAGAAACGGCAGGGGTATGCACAAGCATAATTTGTTCGTGCCGTGAGTGCAAGCACTCCATGCGGGAGCGTGTGTCCTCACTCAAAAACCCCGAGTGCGCAACTATATGTTGCTATGTAAAACATGTTGCATTTTGGACAAACAGCATATAGCAAAATGAATTTACATTGTCCTGTTTTTCACGTAGTAACAAATCAAATCATGAATAACCCTGTGAAAAAAGTTCATTTCAAACAAAATCAGAAACACACACGACAATGTCATTTTAACTTGCTATAAAGCTAATTTCTGTCCAAACTGCGGTGCTACAGTACCAATAGACGCTACATTCTGCTCACATTGCGGAAAACAAACCTAAACTAAACAACCCACATTTTTTATTTTAAATCAACTTTTACCCCAAATATAGTTCTTACAAAAATATACTAGTAACTGGTTTTGAATTGTTATTTGTGTATATCTTTGTTTAATGACTAAGCATACTTTAACAGACTGTGAATTTCGTGAAAAACTATCAACTACTCGCACTACACTGAATTATTAACAATTCAAGTTATATTTTACACATAAACCCAAGAATGACAAACAAAAATTAGTATCTACTATAGTCATTGTCGTGTGTTAGTTGTTTTAAACATTTTGTAGCTGATAATTATTACCCAAACTGAGGCTGCTATAGCCGATATTGTTTCAGGTATAGCAACATTTGACGCATAATGAAGTGTTAAAAAAAGTATCCAAGGTGTCGCAGCGATAAAAGAGGAGCTTAGTGTAAAACTAGCTAATTTAACCTCACCATTTAGGTATAATGCGGCAGTTAAAACACAAAGAGCTACTGGTAGCGAAATGAAAAATAGCACTGCCACAATAAAATGTGTAGGCATAAAACTTTCATTAAATATTCCAATAGTCATCAACCAAATAGTAGCTACAGCAAAAACAGTCGTTCCCACCTTACCAATAACACTGCTTTTGAAAAAATTAAATAACCCTATAGCGGCAAACAAGAACCCCATCACTCCCGAAATAAACAAGCCACCATTAAAAAAAACTGCAGTAACACCAGATACAACACCTAAATCACTTAAAGCATTATCAAACCAACTAAACGCTGGATAAGACGCAATTGCTACACATATACAACAAAACGCAACAAGAGGAAAAACAAAACCACAAACAGAACCAAACTTTTGCAAAACTAACAAACGCAACACACTCACCTGTATTTCTTAAGACTAATATTAACGATTTAAAGTTTACATTTGCATTTTTTTCGTAATTTTTGTCTTAAAAATAGAATACAGTAAAGTAACAGATGCTATTATCCTAACGGTTCATGCTGCTTAAAATAAAGTTTTAATTAGCTAGACTAACCGATAGTACTCAATGTTAACCAAACAAAATACTATCAATTACAATTGTATTTACTGTAAAAGAACACTTGTATGTTATTTAGAATATCTAAATGTTCGAATGGGCCCGGTCGGATTTGAACCAACGACCAACAGATTATGAGTCTGGCGCTCCACCTAACTGAGCTACGGGCCCAAATATACTTTATCTGTATACTCCTCTTTTATAAAACATTTAAACTTTTTCTGTTGTTGTTTAATTAGGCTTTTGGCTTATTGTTCCTTTGGTGTAAGGTATAAATTCGCGTATTTGTTCAATGGAGGTTTTTCCTAGTTTTTCTTTATCTTCTTTTGAGAGTTTTAACATAAGCGTTTTTAGGATCATTTTTAGTAGGTCTTTCCCTTGGTAATCTCCTGGAACAATTACAACATGTGATTTAGATTTTGCACGGACACTATCTATAGAGCCGCCGATAAAATAAGCTTCTTCTTCGTTTACTACTACGCCAACAGCTGTTTTAAGAGTTGTATTTCGCATCCAATTACGTTTTCCAACTATAAAAAATGCGCCATGAGGAACAGACTCTCCTGAAGGACCACTTTTACTTAACTGATCAATTTTTACCCAGTAAACATCCGCAGAACCAACATTTTCGCGCCAAGCACGACAAAACGCTGCAGCATATTCCCCAGCTTCCGTTAAAGCTTTATCAGTAATTGGTTTGCCTTCCGCTTTAATTACTACAAATGGTGAACCGGTGATTTCTGCGTGAAACACTACATCTTCTGGTAGAGTATATTTTTTTATCAAAATATCATTTGTCACAGCGTCTTTGCCGGCAACAACTAAGAAACCCTCAGATGTAGTAAAATATCTAAATTTTTCATACCACTCTTTAGCTTCAATTTTACGCTTCGCAAGTGCTTCAAGCATCTCTGCAGGTTTAAGACTGCGTATATGCTCAGCTTCTGCTAATTCGCGCTCAACTCTTATAAGTTTACGTTTAGACTCCCCAAGGGCAATAATTGTACCCGCAGTCTTTTGTTTAGCTCTTTTTCCGCGCTCATAAAACTCGTTTGCGTTATCAAAAAGTGATAAACGCAAATTCAAACCAAAGTGTAGGTCATCAACAAAAAAGTTAACAACCAAATTCTTAGTATCAACACCTTCGATATATGTTTCAGGTACCTTGCCAGCTGTTTTATCTGCTAAAGTCTGCGCAAAAACGTTGCTCCATTCGACTCCATGTTGATTTGTGGCAACAAGCTTATTTAAAAATCCTTCAAACATGTTAAAATGAGCATAAATAGTGTTGCCAATAGTTTTATCCCGCTCAGATTTAGCTTCTTCTTCAGCAAGAGCCTTCTCTTGATCAGCAACCATACGTTTAAGTCGTTTCTGTTCAGATTGTAACTTGTTAACTTCAACGCTTACTAACGCTTTCTCGACAGTTCGAACTTTTAAGAAGAACTCATCAAGAGCTTCACTAAATGTTTGAAAACTCTTAAAAGGATAGCCTTCATAGCGTCGCATACGCAAAGGAACAACATCTAAATACGCCTCATTATCATCATCAATAATTATGCAGGAATCAAATTTTCCCGCGTTTAAACAAGTTAACAATGACTGTAGCACGTTAAACATGTTAACAATGTTTTCAGTGGTTAAATTTTTGCACATTACAGTTTTTTCTATTCCAGCTTGGAGTAAAATTTCTTCAGCATAGGTTCCGCCAAGACCCGCAGAACGAGCAATAGCGCGGACAACTTCAACATCTCCTGAAGTATCAATCACAGTTTGTAAGTCTGTCTGTAAAAGTTTCAACGGGTTTTTGCCAGTTGATGGAGGAAACATGAATTTTTCGCCACGTAAAATGTTACGATCCCGCATTTTTTTAAAAAAAAGTGCTTGAATTATTACCCCATCAGGATTAACCATTATAAAGTTACCATCACTAAATAATTCTACTACAAGTCGTAACAAACCCGTTTTTGTTCTAAAACCTAAAACAACAATTCGTTCAAACTCGTACTGCTCAATACTATCAAACCATGAATCTCTTAGATAATGACGTAACATCATACAAAATGCTGGCGGCTCAGCAGGACTCTCCTCAGCGTAAACTGTTGAATGAATCCTTCGACCTGCTTCAACGACTAAACGAATATGTGGCATGTTCGTTTTGTGTAGTTTAAACACTACTGTTTTTTGATCAAACTGGTGAATATTATTTACCCGTGAACCAAGAATTAACTCTTTTAATTCCCTTACCGCAGCGGCAACATCGAAACTTGTAAACTCGTTTTTAGGCAAACAATTCACCATCAACTGAAAGCATATCAAGTAGCTTCAAATAAAGTTTAGCTACATTTAAAGGTAAATAAAGTGAAAAGCAATAAAACGGCTTTCTTAAAGAGAAATCATTTATAGAAGACGCATTTTATTAATGATAAAGCCTAGCATAAAGGTACGAGGAAAAAAAGTAAAATGAACGCTATAAAAACAGTTTACTGGCTCAGGGTGTTATTAGGCATTGCTTCTGGAGTTATATCTGCAGTTGTTTCAAGGCTTCTAGAACTCAAAATAGGTCTAGATGGAACATCCGTTATTCTTTACTCGATTACACTTGCCTTATTGGTTTACTTAATATCATTTCGTTTACTAAAAATCAAATTCCAAGACAAAGTTGCAACACCATCAAAAATAACAATGACAGGCATAGGCATATACTTCATTTCCTGGTTAGCATTCTATATACTAGCGTACACATTTATTCTTGCAGCTACAAATTCAATACCACCAACTGCAACACCAGACATACTGCTAATGCTATAAATATAAAAAAATGTTTTAGTAAAAAACAGGTTTTTTTTACTCTTTTTTCGCTACATCTTCAGCCGTAACCACAGGTTCAGCAGAACTTGCTTGCTTTTTTGTTTTTGCAGGCATTTTCTTATCCCCTTTAAAAAAGTTGGCTATAGTTACCTGACTTTTATCACTGCGAACAGTTTCAATTACTTCTTCACCAACTTCAGTTTCAGTTTCAGCATCGGTGTCAGCTTGAGTTTTTGAGCTGGTTGGATTTGCAGGAGCCGGAATATCCATGCGAGTTAAAATTCGCATGCAATCGCCCCAAGCAGAAAAATAGCCGCGATCAAAGTCGCCATGAAGTCCACTTCGCATGTTATCCAAAAATTCTCGACGATATGTATGTAATGACACTTTATCACTTAAATCTAACTTTGAAAAAAACGCGTGAGTGTCATTAGCGTTTTTTCTTGAAAGATACATTCCGTATAAAGCACGAAAGTAACCTCTGTTCCATTCAGTTTTCTGCAGTTTCTGTTTTACTCTTTCTAATTCACGTTCAGCTTCAGCGTACTGTTTGTTAACGATTAGTTGAAAATAGCGTGTTACTAATGCTTGAGGTATAGGCATATTCTAGCGACCACGAGATTTAGTTGTTTTCTCTTCTTCAGAGACATCTTCTATACCGTTTTCGGTGACTTTAAGTATTTCCTCTCCATCGGGTAAATAAGGACTTGAAACAAGCCGAGCGAAACGTATCGGACCATGTGAAGCACGTCGTAAATATATACGTGTTTGACTGGTATGACCCACAACATTGCCACCGATTGGATGTATAGCATCACCGAAAAACTGATCAGGCTTAGACATAACCTGGTTAGTTACAACCGCAACCGCGTTAAACGCACGTGCTAACGCAGTGAGTTTGTGCATGTGT
>JAIRJY010000104.1 GCA_031260365.1 Nitrososphaerota archaeon
CTAAAGTTAAACTATTTCATGACTCTTATGATATGGCTCGTCAAGTTCTCGCTTTATGGCGTCATCTGACTTTTTAATTTTCAACACAATAGACCTCTGGAAATTATAAATATGTCGACAGAGTTATTTCATAGGCGCGGTTTAATTCATTTCACTTCTTTGACCTGATGTTCTACTTTGTTATAGTTGCGTCTTAAGCGTTTGTTGCCACAATTAGGGCATATTACTGCTCCCATATACGGAAAGCTCCAGCCAAGCCCTATATATTTTTGATCCAGTGCAGGCGGGGGACATACATGATTACAATCGGGACATTTGAGTTGCTTCCCGCGGTTCATCAATACCCCTACCATACTAGTAATTAAAACAATAATTACCGCGATACTTAATGATATGGTGATAATTATATTTAACTGCATTTGACTTACCTTGCTCCTTAAGAGTTAGATCTCTTTTGAAATTATAAATATTGCGTTGAGTCTGTTTTGTGTAGTTGTGATTTGATTTATGGGTTGATAGTGTGTCTAGATGTGAAACAATGCCAATTAAGTCCTGAAGACTTTAAGTGGCTCTTTAGGTAAAAAAAGAAACTTTTGATGTCCTGGTGGACATTTTGAAGAACTGCTTATGCTGCAAAACATAAACGGCGTGGCAGACCTGCAGTTATCTTTGGGAGAGCGGCTCTTTTTGGCAAACAAGTACAACCGTAACAGACGTAAACATTACGAATTACGTGTAGTCCTAATCTGTGGCATAATCAATTATGAAAGCCGAAAATAAAACCCGAGGAGGTATAATAGTTTATGTAGGTCTTGCTTTGTTTTTTGGGTTTTTTACATGTTTTATTGGTAGTGTTTTTGTATCTGAGTTGTGTTAAGTACAGATCTATGGAAGTTATTAGTGTTGTTGCAGACAAAATTCGTTGTCTTGAAATTAAGGGTGCGAGAAATGCTGCAGTTGAAGCTGTGAAAGCTCTGCAAGAATTTGCTCAGCAGTCAAGAGCAGAAGATAAAACCAAGTTTTTAGAAGAGCTTACGCAGGCTCAGCAGTTACTTTTTAATTCACGAGAAACTGAGCCTTTGTTGCGCAATGCCGTCTATTATTTAATTGGACAAATCAGACAAAGCAGCATCAAAAATGTGTCTGAGCTTTGTACTTTACTAAATATGAGGGCTACACATTTTCTTGGTGAGCTTGATGTTTCAAGAAACTGTGCAGCTGAAATTGGTGCAAAATGCATACAAAATGGGATGACTATCTTTACTCATTGTCACTCTTCAACAGCAATTTTAATGTTACTTAAAGCTAAGCAAGACGGTAAGAACTTTAAAGTAATCTGTACTGAAACTCGACCTGCACTTCAAGGTAGACTAACTGCGTGTGAAATGGCTGAAAACAGTATAGACACCACTTTTATTGTGGACTCAGCATCACGTGCATTTATTTCTAAGGCTGATTTTATAATTGTAGGTGCTGATGCAATAACTCCTAAGGGCAATGTGGTTAACAAGATTGGTACAAGTGGACTTGCTGTTCTAGCCTATGATGCACATAAACCGTTTTATGTAGTTTCTGAGCTGCTAAAATTTGACACGACAACTCACTATAACGAGTTTGAAAATGTTGAACAACGCAATCCAGCCGATGTTTGGAAAGATGCTCCACAAAAAATAGCTGTACAAAATCCGGCGTTTGACGTTACCCCCTGCAGATATATCACTAATATCATCTGTGAAAAAGGTGTAATCTCGCCTCAAAAAATATTTGAAATAACGCACCAATTCTATTCTTGGCTCTTTACATAATTCTTATGCTTTTACATGGTAACAATTTTTCCGAATGTATACACGTGTTCTTGATAGTTTTTGTTGTTTATTATTGGTGATGTTTTATTTTTGTAAGAAACATTAAATTCGAGATATTCGTTTTTGCTATAAGAGTGAAAGATTATGTTCCGCGTAAGAGTTAACAAAATTGAATCAACCCGTGACATTGACGGAAATCTAGGAAAAAGGCTTGAGCTTCTGGAAGAACGAGAAGTAAATCCGTACGTTTTAAGACCACAAACTGACGAAGCAAAAATGGCGCAAGATATAATGCAAGCCCTTCAACAACAGATGCCCTTTCTGCCACAACGTCAACAGTTAACTACACCAAAAATTATTTTGTTCTTAACTGAACAAGAATACGACAGTTTAGGTATAATCTTTGATGTAAACCAAGTTTATGAAGTAGCACTAGAAAACCAAGTAATCCGCTTCAAAAAACTTTAACCACTTTTTCTTATTTACCCCAAATGAGGTATGAAAGGTGAACGTAAAGCAGTTAAAACGTTTTGTACCTTTTATGTGTCTTATTCTGTTGAAGAAACAATAAAACCTCTGCAAATGTATTAAAATAGTCGGTAGGTCAAGAAATTTTTATGCAAAAAATAAGAGTACATGTTTACGTAGCTGGACATGTTCAAGGTGTCTTTTTTAGACAAAACACTAAACGGCACGCTCAAAGTCATGAGGTTTGTGGTTGGGTTCGTAATCTTTCTGACGGTCGTGTTGAAGCTGTTTTTGAAGGTGAAGAGACATCAGTTAAAGAAGTTATAGACTACTGTCGTCATGGACCTTCACTCGCCAAAGTTAGTCATGTAGATGTGATTTTTGAAACTTATCTAAACGAGTTTTTAGATTTTAAAATAGTCTAGTTTGGAGGTTTCTTTTTTGGAATCCGAAAATGGCTATCTTTTCCTGCACTTATGTATTCCCCGCTCATTCCCCGTATTGCTGAGGCAATTTTAGCAAAATTGTCACTGCCAAGAAACTGTTTAGGTTTAACTGAGATGTAGTTGCCATTATCTTCAAAAACTAGTTTTACTTCAAGATCCTCAGGAAAAGACATGCGAACATCATCAATTGTACGTAGTCTTGTTTCAGTTTGAGACGTAATTATTGAATTGACCTCTGCTGATGATGGTATACTTGTTGCGTTTAGTTGGGGTGATGTTATTGAAGTTGTAGTGTTAAGTGCGGTGGTAGTTGTTGTTTGTGTTTGGTTTTGTGACACTGAGAACAGTTTTATAGAGACTGAAACTGCTTTTAGTTCTTCTGTAATTTTGTTGATGATACCTACGAGTTCGTCAACTTTTTCGGATAATTGGATAAGCTTCTCTTTATTGCTGCTCACGTATGTTTCCTCAAACTCTAAAATACTTCTATCAGTTATTAAATTCTTTGCAATAAAGCTGTGTGTTAGCTGATGTTTGAAATTGATGGTAACCAAAAAAGTGGAAGCGGTACAATTCTGCGTTTAGCTATAGCACTCTCAGCTATAACACAACAACCCTTGCACATATTTAA
>JAIRJY010000150.1 GCA_031260365.1 Nitrososphaerota archaeon
ATTTGCCTGCCTGCTTGTGTTTCACAATCGCTTCTCTATCACGTATCGATATAGGCTCCATCCCGCTTCACAACACCCACAACAATACACCATAAACTATAAAAAGTTAAGCTGCTATAACACGTTAAATACTACACTTACTTTTTTACCGTACAACCTATGTGACATAGTCAAAATCATTATTTGATCCAAAGCAATACAAAACTAAAGAATTACAATCATTAAACACACGTAGACAACTGACATCAAGTAAAACCATTACAGTTTTGGACTATCCAAAATTAAGTTGATATAGCTGTTACAAAAACAAACACTACACTACTAGTAGTATCATTAAATTTTTAACCCAAACAGGATTGTATAGCTAGCAAACAGTTTTAAGTCTTTGATTATTCACTTCTATATAATGAAAATATCACATTTAATTCGTGAAATACAACAGACTAACGAGAAAGCCAATAGAGCATTTAAGCAAATAGACTATCAAAGCGCGGTTGAACACTACAATAAATCCTTACAGTTATGTAGTTTGCTTCCAGATGATGTAAAATTTGATAGAGAAAAGTTTGAAGCTATTATTCAGTCAGGTTTATCTGCTGCACTTGGGCGACAAGAAAAACACATGGAAAGTTTTGCTGCAGCTAATAAGGCTCTGGTTTTTTTTGATAGAATTGACGAGTTGAATGCTACAGAAGTGGGTAGATATTTGATGGCGCAGGTAAATCAGGGAACTGCTTTAGCTGCTTTAGGCTGTTTACATGCAGCTTTGGAGGCGTTAGATAGAGCTAAAGAGGCGTTTATTTGCAAAAATTTAGATCCTGCTAAGAATAAGCAGTGGCTAGAAATGGTTGATGGTAATATCGCAGCAATAAATAAGCAAATAGAGAAGCAACAGGTGTAGTTATGTTTTTAATGTTGAATGCCTGATACTGTTTTGAAGTGGTAACTGTGGATATTTGGAGACTTTTGCCTTTTGAGAGTTGCGATGCTACTTGGAATATGGCAGTTGATGAGGCAGTTTTGCAAGCTTGTATTGCGGGTAAGGTGTCTAACACATTGCGGTTTTATAGATGGAATCCGTCTGCTGTAAGTGTTGGCAGAAATGGAACTATTGACGATCAGGTGTATTTTCAAAATGCCAAACAACTTGGTGTAGATGTTGTACGACGATGTAGCGGCGGAGGAACTGTTTATCATGACTATGACGGAGAAGTTACATATAGTGTAGCCGCGAAAATAGCTGATTTAGTAAACAATAGTGATATAACAAGTGTTTACTTCAAAATTTATGAAGCTGTAACAGACGCGTTACGAATTTTAGGAGTTTCAGCAGATTTTAGTCAAGGCGATGCAAAAAACTGTCCTAACTTGACTGTTGGCGGTAAAAAAATTTCAGGAAGCAGCCAAACTTTGTCTCGTGGTTATGTTTTGCAACATGGTACGCTTTTGCGAAGGGTTGATTTGTATAAAATGTTTCAGTTGTTAAAGCTAAAAAATGTTTCATGTACCCAAGCAACACAAGTTGGATATCAAAAAATAACTAGCATAGAAAACGAGTTAAGACATAATGTTAGTTCTGATACAGTTATTAACGCCTTAAAGCAAGGGTTTAAGGCGATTTTAAAAATTCAACTTCAAGAATCTCCGTTAACGCCTTTTGAGAAAGAACTAGCCGAAAAATTATGTAAAGAAAAATATTCAACAAAAGAGTGGACATTTAAACAACAAAAATAGGTTAAACTTCTTTTTTGTGCCATATTACACCTTGAGCGGTGTCTTCAATTATAATGTCTAAAGCGTAGAGTTGGTCACGAATAGAGTCTGCTTCTTTCCAGTTTTTATTTTTACGTGCTGTTTCACGTTTTTGAACAAGGTCATCAATGTCACTTGATAGGGGTTCTTCAGTTTTTACGGTGTTAATTATGCCAAGCACAGCGTTAAACTGTGCCAAAATGTCGATAACTTTTGTTGCTTCTTCTTTATTTACTAAATTTGCATCAAGAAGATTGTTAATTTCACGTACAAAATCAAAAAGTGACGCTAGTGCTATGCTGATGTTTAAGTCATTATTCATTGCATCTTCAAAACGTTGTTTCACATGCTGAATTTGTAAATCAACCTTTCCATCATGATTACAGTCATTGTTAATGTTGTTATTTTGTAGTCTTCGTATGAGGTTTTTAAGGCGGTCAATTGCGTTTTTAGCTGCGTTTAACCCTTCTAAGGTGAAGTTGAATTGCTGGCGGTAATGCGTAGATAGTAGTAAGTATCGGACAGACATTGGGTCGTAGCCTTTTTCAAGTAAATCTCGCAGGCTGTAAAAGTTGCCAAGGCTTTTACTCATTTTTTTGCCTTCAACTTGCAAGTGTTCATTATGCATCCAATAATTCACGAAAACTTTGCCAGTTGCGGCTTCACTTTGTGCGATTTCGTTTTCATGATGAGGAAACATGTTATCAATTCCTCCACAGTGAATGTCAAAAGTTTCACCCAGATACTTCATACTCATAGCACTGCATTCAATATGCCAGCCTGGTCGTCCTTTACCAAGTTCAGTTTCCCAAAAAGCATCACCATCCTCAGACGTGTAAGCTTTCCAAAGCGCAAAATCTTGAGCATCCTCTTTGGTATACTCATCTTGGTTTACCCTTGCGCCCACTTTAAGTTCACCAATTTCTAGATGTGAGAGTTTCCCATAGTTGGGAAACTTGGAAACCGCATAATACACCGAACCGTCTTCTCCAATATAGGCAACACCTTTTGCCTGCAAAGTTTTAATGATAGAAACCATTTCAGAAACATGATCAGTTGCACGTGGATAAACATCAGCAGCGTCAATGTTAAGTATTGCAATATCTTCAAAAAAAGCCTTAACATAAAAATCAGTAAACTCTCTAAGAGGAATCCCTTTCGCTTGACTACCTCGAATGGTTTTATCATCAACAT
>JAIRJY010000003.1 GCA_031260365.1 Nitrososphaerota archaeon
GAACGTTTGAGAATTGAAGTACCAAATTGTTGGCATTGCTGCAGAGAAATCAGAAGCTATCCTATTGTAGAGTTCGGGATAAAAATTATAGTTGTTATAAAGATTACCTAAAACTGCAAGTTTATTTCCGTTTTCACTAAGATACATACCAGAAACAGAAGTCCATCCATCAAAAACAATTTTGCCGACAACCATAGGGTTTTTAGGATCAGCATTAACAATTTGAACACTGGAAGGCCAAGTACTCTCACTTAGAGCGTAAATGTATTTACCATCAGTTTTTACAGTATCTGCCTCATCAACACCAGCAACCTGAAGGTTAGTTGTTGAATAATCAAATTCGTCAGTAAAAGTACCACTAGTTGGCGCGGCAAATGGCGCTCCCTCAATAGCCCTAAGAGTATCATCTGCACCACTAACTCCAGCAAAAATATCCCCAGTAACGTGGACTACTTCTATTGTGTTTGTTGTTAAGTATTTTTCGAGTTCGTCTATTGAGTTGAAGTGTTTCATTGGCGAGATGCCAAGTGCGCCGTACATTACAGTTGGTGTGGTAACGGTATAAATTGCGCTTACTAGAATTATTGCAGATAGTACTGCTGCTAAAGTGTAAAGTTTTGTTTTATTTTTTATTTCTTTTTGTGTCATGTTATTTTTTCTCCTTTAAGTATTATTGCAGGTTTTATTTTATTCTAAGCTTTGGACGGTTTGTACTAATTGCTAGAAGGGTCGCATTTTCCAAATGCGGTAAGCTTCATACCAAAAAATTCCACAGACAATCGCGCCAAATATTACAATAAAGAGGTTATCACGGCTAAATGAGTTCATTAAAATGGTTAGGTATGATAAATAGAACACTGTGGAAAACAGGGAGTAAAAGAAGAAACGAGGAAACAAGAGTTTTCCAAGTTTCACGTAATGTCTAAGTACACCAATTTTAACTTCGCCAACTAGAACATATTGACCTCCGATATCTTGTTTAGCGACTAGTCCAAGTTCGCATAATTGTTCAAGATGATGATTGGCAACGCTTGGGCTGCTAAACCGTAGTGCACGTTGTACTTCGCGTACTCCTACGGGTTCGCCTTTTTTAAGTATATACCAATAAACTTTCCATGCTTTACCCCGTAGAGCATATTCTAATTCAGTTGTGTCAGTACCCATAGATATCAACTAACGATATAAGATGAACTTAACACATTATATTAGATATAAAACCAACTATTAGTACAGCTAAGTTACAGAACTAAACGAACAGAAAATGTTATTGATTTTTTGGTGTATGGTAAATTGTGAATCTAAGTAAAGCTACTATGCCACCAAGTGATAACAGTTTTGATCCTGCTTCGTGTTCTGTACTTACTACGGTTACTTTTGCGTTTTGTCTTTCGACATCTCGCATGAGTGTTTCAAGTTTTAGTCGCTGTTCGTCTTCAGCATCGCGTAAGGTTGTGTCGGCTATGACTAGTTTTTCGACAGCTCCCATTTGTATGGCTTCTTCAACGCCTGTTAAGCCGTAGGTTATTGTGCCTTCGCCTTTACCTAATCGTTTCAATATTTCTTCCATAGTTTCGGTTTCGTCTACAATACGCAGTTGATTAGTAGTTTTTAGCAGTACACCTGATCTTAGAGCTTCATAGATGCCTGCAGCTCCACCATTATTTACGCTTTTTATGTCAGCTACATGTTTGTACATGTCTTTAGATTCGTCAGAGAGGTATCGTGCAAAATCGTTTTTAACAAATCCTGTTCCAATTATTACCAATGAATTATGGTTTTGTGACCAGATCTGGTTTAGACTCTTTAAGACTTTTCGAAAATACGCTTTTGTTCCTTCAACACGTTTGTCAGGTTCATGCTTTCCAGGAAGGCGTATACGTTCTTCAAGTTTCATTTCTACGCCATACTGTCTAGTTTCTGCAACTGCAAAACCTTCATCATCTATAGAGAGTATGATAAGGGTTTTTTCGCTTTCACTTGCTATAGTTAATCTGTCAAGTAAGTGTTTTGACCACTGTTTTTTAACAATAGTAAATTGTTGATTTAATCCAAGGGCAATTGTGTGATGCGCACCTGTAGGTATAATATCTGGAGCATGGCAAATAAGACCGTGAACTCGAAGTTTTCCCAGAAACTTGTCCCAGTTAACATACTCAACGATTACACCCATAAAAGCGGAAACACGTTCAGCACTTTTAGGACGGGAAGCCTCCGAGTCGGTTTTTATAGCCCTCGATGTGTAAGCATAGACCTCATCACCTCTATAAACAACATTGTATAAGTGCCAAAGGTCATCAGGTGTGTCAGGCACAACTTTAACAAAACCCTGATGCAAATTTTTCTCAACTATCTTCAAGGCTAACATTCACTTCTTAACAAGACAACACAAAGTAAGAGAAGAAGTAAAAATATAATGTGGCTCAAAACAGGCAAAATCAACAAAAACCTAACTATTTCAACATAAAAATTTAAAGAAATAAAAGAAACAAAAAAATGACCCAAAAAAACTGGGTGGTTTTGCTTACCTATTAGAGTATGTCAAGCAGGTTAAGGAACAAGGGGATAAACACAATGGATAATGTGCTTAACAGTTTAATGAGTACATGTAAGCTTGGTCCTGCTGTATCTTTTAATGGGTCACCAACTGTATCACCAACAACTGCTGCTTGATGAGCGGGACTGTTTTTGCCACCAAGATTACCTGCTTCGATGTGTTTCTTTGCGTTATCCCATGCACCGCCGCCAGTGTTCATAAATAATGCTAATGGCACGGCAGTTAAAGTACAACCTATGACAAGTGCGCCAACTGCAACAGGACCCATGAGTACACCTACAATTATAGGCACTATTACAACGATAACACCTGGGACAACCATACCTGAGAGAGCTGCTTTAGTACTTATATCAACAGCTTTATCATATTCTGGTTTTGCTGAACCATCAAGTATACCGGGGATTTCTTTGAATTGCCGTCTTACTTCAGCAACCATTTTTGTTGCTGCTTTACCAACAGCATCAATTGCTTGTGCTGAGAAGAGAAATGGAAGCATTGCACCTATGAATCCTGCGACAAGCACTACAGGCTGTGAGATGTCAATAATTATTTCTTTACCTGTTTGCAAATATACTTCAGTTATGTATGTGTGGAATAGTAATTGCGCTGCAAGCAAAGCTGATCCAAGTGCGAAGCCTTTAGTTAGGGCTTTTGTTGTGTTGCCTACTGCATCAAGGGCTTCCATTGTTTCTGCGGAACCGCGATCTCCGGCCATTTCGGCAATTCCTGCCGCGTTATCAGCAATTGGTCCAAAGCCATCAAGTG
>JAIRJY010000077.1 GCA_031260365.1 Nitrososphaerota archaeon
TCGGACATTGAGTTTTTCAAGCACTCTACGTTTTTGGCTTAATATGAAGCCCTCAAGTTGTCCTGGTTGAAGTTTCCAGTGAAAAATAAACCAGCCTGTTTTTGGGTCACGTGTTCTGCGTAAGCTTACTAGAGAATGATCATAGAGTTTGTAAAGGATTTTGCGGACACTGTTTAAACGTATACCTGTTTTGTTGGCTATTTCATCATCTGTTATTTCGTCTACACCCTTTAAGTGTTCAATAAGACAGACAGCTTCTTCAGCACCAAGAGCGAAAGCCACTTTCATTAAAGTTGTATCATCGATAGTTGACAACATACTCAATTTTCCTTATAATACACTGTTATTACAAGACATTGATACATAAAACTCTTCGTACACGTTTTATGTTCTTTCTTCATTAAATTTGACGTTTTTACCATGTTCTTGAGGAATAATTTTCACTTCAGCTCTATCGAAATCCGCTGTTAACTCTTTACCCTCAAAAAATCGGTCTAAAAAAATTGCTAACGCGCTACATTCACTATGAGGTTGATTCCCAACGCCTACATTAAAATCGGAAACATCTGCACTATAGAAATCGCCCGGAACTTTCTGACTACCTACCAGAAGAAGAACATTTTTACCTGTATCACGTATACGATTCATAATATTGCTTGTTTGAATATTCTCACCATACGCGGTTAAGTGAACAACAATACCATCCCGGTTTTTCCAGTCATGAACAACACTACGCCAATTAAGACCCATATCAAAAGTAAAATCTCCACCCCAATGTTTTGTAATACCTTTCACAGTTTTCTCTATAGACTTATCCTCAACATCAGCAATAATAAAACCTGACGCGCAAAAAGCACGAGCAGTTAAAGCACAATGAGTAGTTAATCGGGAATCCCGATGAATACGGTGACCCCATCTTAAAACAACAATTTTCGGTCTACTAACAAGAAACTGATTGGGTGTATTTTCCATTGAGTTTTTCCACTTTACTTCTTATTTGTTCAGCAACCTGCGGATTAACTTCAAATGTTACCTCTACACAGTCACATAAGAATTCTTCTTTTTTAACTTCAGCTTTTTTATGAACCCAAGAAAGAAAAGGCAGTACTTCTTCAGTTAATGGCACAACAAAGTGACCTTTCACATAATTTTCCAGCAGCCCAACAATCTGAGTTTTCAGAACATCCAAATTAATACCTTTTTTTGCTGAAATCAAGATAGGATTTTGAAGTTTATCTTTTAGGGCTTCAAACTTTTGTTCGGTTTCTTCTAGGCTAAGTCGGTCAACTTTGTTTAATACTGTAATTTGAGGAATACCATCAGCACTTAAATGATTAATTGTATCTTTACAGACACAGAGTTTTTTTTCTATCAATTCAAGCGGTTCTTTTAAATCTAAAACTAGAATAATTAAATCAGAGTAAATAGTTTCTTCAAGCGTCGAATGGAAAGCGTCTATTAACGAAAGTGGCAATCGATCGATGAAACCTACAGTATCAGTTAATAGAAATTTGCGATTGGAAAATCCTACAATACGCGTTGTCGTTGAAAGAGTAGTAAATAACGATTTATCAATCATCACTCCCGCTTCAGTTAAAGCGTTAAAAAGAGTACTTTTACCAGCACTTGTATACCCTGCCAGTGAAACGGATAAGAACCCAAGCTCTGTACGCCGTTCTCTCTGCAAAATACGTTTTGTGCGAATCGTCGCGAGCTTTTTAAGAATCGTTTGAACTTGCAGTTTAATAGCATCTCGATAAACATCCGCTTCATAAACACCTAAACCCATAAACCCCGGCTGTTCACTACCCCTGCACAAACGAACTTTTTCTCGAGCATGTTTAAGCTCATTTCGTAATGTTGCTAACTGAATCTGCATTTGAGCTTCAGTTGTTGTAGCGCGTCGAGCAAAAATTTCTAAAATAAGTTGAAATCGGTCAGCAATTTCAACTTTTGTAGCTTTAGCAAGATTATAATTTTGTAGAGTACGCAAAGAATTATCAAAAATTACTTTGTCCGCACCCGTTTCTTTTACCATATTTACAAGTTCTTCAACTTTTCCTGCGCCAATCTGGTATCTAGCATCAGGAGGTCGTGTCTGTTCCAGAGTACCAACTACCGTATATCCTGCTGTCTGTGCAAGAGATTGTAACTCGCCAAGACTTGACTCTTCACGATTAAGACGTCTTTGAGCTAGGATTGCTTTCGTCTTTTAGGCACCACCGAAGGGTTACTATCAATTTCAATAATGTCACCTAGAGTCATCTCTTGATTTTTACCTGTTACCGGAGTTTGCACAGGTTTTTCTTCTTCTATAGGCACGAGCAGTTTTATTTTTAAAGTGTGCTCAAGCTTGTTAACAAGCAAATTATTTGGTGCCATTTTTCCCAGTTCAACATGTTTTAACACTGAAGCGCGTTCATTAATTTTTAAGCCAAGATCTTCATGGGAATAACCAAGTTTTTCTCGTGTAACACGAATGAGGGCAGCATAACCTTCAACGAGCTCTTGAGTGATCTCCACTTTTGCAACAGTATTTCGCTTCTTCTGCAGCATTTGTGGCTGTCTTTTAGTTTTAGCGGTCCCTGTAGATGTGGTTGAAACTGAACCTACACTACTACCTGATGCGACAATTAAAAATGGTGACTTAGGCGCATGATTTTCTTCGTCAGGATAAATAATTTTGCCGTGTTTAGCACACTCGGTACAAACGGTTAATTTTGCACCTTCAATATTTACACGAGTTGGATCATCGTGAATTTTGCGTCCACAAACTTCGCATCTCACAGTATTTTCACCTTTAAACTATTTATTTAATATGATAAGTTTATACTTATCGAAACAAAACGGAGCTATTAAGGAGAAAACACACCATGGGAAAACAACTTGACAAAATCCGAAGCATCGCTGATTACCAATTTGGCAAAAACGTAGGCAAAAAATTATTCCCAGAAAACGTAACTTTTGAACTGTCAAAAAGAACAGGTAGAATACGCTTTATCAATCTCAACGGAGAACGTTTAGCAACACTCAAACCAACAGATGGTCTATTTTCTTTAAGTCTAAAAGCTGCCAAACATTTAATTGAAAATATTCCAGAAACACAAGGAATTATCACATTAAAAAATGATGTATCACAATATATAGCAAAAGGCGGCGATGTGTTCTCAGTCCATGTTGTACAAGTAGATGACGAAGTTCACGCAAAAGATGAAGTTATAGTAGTTGATGAAAATAGACAACTTTTGGCAGTTGGACGCGCAACTCTCTCTGCACCAGAAATCCGTGCATTTAAAACAGGTGTTGCTGTTAAAGTACGTCATGGCACAAACTGCAAAGATTAACAAATGTTTGTCTAAATTTTTGGTTTTTCAATCACAATATGAAGCAATAGTTTCAATGATATTGTATACAACAACAGGTAATCACACATAATTGGAACGTTACGGGTAAAAATAGCGGGTAACAATATCTTTTAGACTAATAATTGGGTTAAGTTTATGAGGTTCTAATGTAAAATATAGTGTAATTAAAGTGATGTTCTAATGCATAAACGTATGAACCCCCGTGAACAAAAACGCATGATGCAACGCATGGGCATGAACATGGATAGCATTGGTGATGTTAACCAAGTTATCATAAGGACAGCCTCAAAAGATATAGTTATTGATGAACCAGAAGTTGCAATCTTGCAGGTTCAAGGGCAGAAAATGTATCAAATCATCGGTGGACAAGTATCAGAGCAAGACCCTGGAAAACTTACAGCATTAACCCCAACAAAACCTCTATTTACAGATGAAGACGCCCAGTTAGTAGCAGACCAAACAGGCAAAACCCTTGAAAAAGCTAAAGAGGCACTTGAAGAATGTAGCGGCGATTTGGCAAAAGCAATTTTGCTACTGTCGTCCTAAACTTCAGATAATTCCTGTTTTAAATCAGATTTTTTACC
>JAIRJY010000092.1 GCA_031260365.1 Nitrososphaerota archaeon
TCACCCCCTTTTTAGTTTACATTACCATAAATTGGCGGGGTGTCAATGGATTTTGGTAAAAATTAGCAAATTAAAAATAACACAGTCCCTGTCCTTCGGTTTGGTTGCGGGGCGTTTGCGGAGAGGACTTTGACAGAAGCAGTGCCACGGCTGATTAGAGACTATTAGCAGACAGCCGAGGCAGAGAATCGCGGCAGGTCAAAGTCATTTCAGCACTATCACCCTTTTTAGGGTGTAACGCCTCGGAGCAAACGCGGTTTTAGCGGTGATATTCATTTGTTTTAGTTTTTCTAAGATAGTAGTCGTCGCGGTGTAATCTTTTTTGTGGTAGCGGCTCACTCACATATATTTGTCTTGGTTTGGCTTTATTGCGGTAGTCGTGTTCGTAATAGTAAAGTGCCACTCGTAGTTCACCTTCAACATGCTCAATTTTTTTGTCGAGTTCTTTTTTGCGTTTTCTGTCTAAAATGGGTCGCAACTTTTTGTGTTCTGCTTGCAATTGCGATAATTGTTTATCTAGGGTCTGAATGTTTTGTTTGCCTTTGTCTATGATACTTGGGTTTTCTATGTAGTCTTGGTTTGCCCTGACATATTCTGGCTTGTTGGGTGTGTTGGGTTTTTCTTCCTGTGCCTTGTTCATACGTTTTGCCGTTTTTAGCTTTGTAACTTATTTCGTTTGGCACGATTTCAGCAATTGCGTTGTCTTGCGCCGTTTCCGTGTGAGATACACTTTTTGTAGCCTGCTGTTGTTGATTTTGCTGTTGTAATTCTTGTAGGATTTGCATGAATGTTTCTTGTTGCTGTTGTTGTAATGCCAGCATGTTTTGTATTATTTCGTTTTGCTGTTCTTGTTGTCGCATATTATAGTTCGCCTCCATTAGTTTAGCGCGTATTTGGTTGCGCTGTGTGATTTCGCGGTTATAATCGCCCAGTTTGGTACGTATGCCTTGACGCTCCAGTGATGTCGCTTGATATCCTAAATGTTTTGTCGGCTCTTGGTCTAAGCCTTGTGCTTTTAGTGTGCGGTGGTCTATTCGCTCGTCAAGTCCTTTGCCTTCAAGTGCGTTGTTAATTGTATTCGTCCAAGCTTTGCGCCATGTCAATAATTTTTCCTTTTTATTCCACTCGGTATTTTTTAGTCCGAACCCATCAGGCGTAACATTTCGGGTTGTTAGCATTATGTGTGCGTGTGGGTTGCCTTCGTTGTGGTGTATGGCAAGGTCGGCAATCATGCCCTTTTCTACAAAGTTTTCCCGTATGTATTGTCGCATGACTTTGATTTGTTCCTCCAAGTTAAACTCACGCGGAAGGGCAACAATTAACTCTCTTGCGAGTTGGGCGTCTTTGCGTTTCTCGCTTAATTCTACGGCGTTCCAAAGGGTTTCCCTGTCGCGGTATTTTTCAAGCGCATTATCGGGTAAAATTATCTCACTGTGTGCAACGCCTTTCTTTTTGGTGTAATCGTGTACAATTTCCCCGTTGCGCAATTTACTGCCTGAACCATACGCCGCCGACTTTACAGCATTAGAGTGTAACTTTTCACCCGAACGATACGCAGAAGCACCCACAGCGGAACGTCCTGAACTTCTGCCGATAATCTTTACGTCCATATAAAAAATCGCCACCAAAAACACCGCCCTTTCGTTTTTCGAAAAACTGCGTTTGTAATAGCATATGCAAGAAAGCTCGTCCAAAATACCGATGTTGCGAAGCAACATATAGATGCGCCCTTATACACTTGCCTACCAAAAACCGCTCGATAATGGTGGGCAAGTCTCACGAAGTGGATAAACAGGGGTGGAGTTTGGAGGGTGGAAACCACTTGTCCAACTTTTGTGATTTTTTAGGCGAGACAAAAAATGCTCCTGCCAAGAGCGGGTAATACCAGCGACAGAAGCAAATTTAATTAAGAAATGGAACACAAAAATCACTGCGTTACACTCCTACGAGAATTTCTGTTTCCGTGTTAGAATAAAGTCAATAAATCTTCATTGCCCGTAGTATCTTTAAAATTTTTTAGCTTTGTTAACTTCTACACAAAAACGCATTATAAATTTTAGTAAATTATGAAAAACTACACACATGTATATTCAGTAACACATCAAAAATAGAAATTTCTGCTATTACCATTTTATGTTCAATAATGAAAATAAACATTTAAAAGTATCTGCATGAAAACAAATATATTACACTAATACCAA
Organism: Nitrososphaerota archaeon; assembly: GCA_031260365.1. Classification (GTDB taxonomy): domain Archaea; phylum Thermoproteota; class Bathyarchaeia; order Bathyarchaeales; family Bathycorpusculaceae; genus Bathycorpusculum. Next base: position 2,202 of record JAIRJY010000092.1, read on the forward strand.
TAATAATGTAATGTGGTGAAAAAATGAGTACAAACAAAAAAATTATTTTACCCGGACATATTGAAGCATCAATAGCTTTAAGATACAAAGGCGCAAGTGCAGACAAAATTGAAGAGATTAGGGCGCTATGGGAAAAACAATTAATACTCAATGAACAGTTGGCATCACAAACAAACGATACAAAAGATGACGTAAAACAAACGAGAGCAACAGCGTATATGAGTGCAGTTATTCGTACGGAAAATTTCGGTGGTGGAAATGTGTATAGTCCAACGAATTTAGAGGGTACAGCAGATGGTAATACTGCATGGTTTCGCACACCAAACTTAGATCAGGCGGCACAAGTAGTTGGGCGATTGTCCGATATGAATTCAAAAGGAACTGTTAAAATCGTAGCGAAACTGGGACCAGTTAGTTCAACAGCTACTCCCAAAAATAAGGTAACTGTGTGGGCAAGTTTAACTGGACAAGACTGGGATTGGTTACCTATTGGACATGTGACTGTAACAGCGGCAAATAGCGGAAGTTTAGCAACATATACTGTAGGATCAACATCTCTTGGCAATCAATTTGTTGTCGTTGAAGTTAACACTATGACAAGTACGAATGCACCTGGAGCGGTTGAATTTAACGATGTTCTTGTAGACTGTGTTACATTTGAATGGTAAAAAACACTTCTTTTTTTATTCTGCGCTCAAAATATTTTCTGATTCAATGCGTATTTTAGAACTAAAGTTAAATATTGCCTGTAGCTAAGTAAATTTTGGTTGCATACATGAAATCTAAATTTGTCTATTTCGCAGTTATCGCATTTTTAATAGTCTCTTTATGCGTTTTACAACCAACTCAAGCACAATATACTGCTGATGGTGAACCTGTAATATATGTTGTTGGTCCACTTGAGATAGTTACACCCGTAAACACTACTTATGCAATAAATCAGGTACGCCTTAACTTTACTGTTTACGCTCATTTTGACCCTAATGTTGCCGATGTCACAATAACGTATAGTCTTAATGGGGCGGATAATGTTACAATACCAACATCCTCAAAGTATGTACCAGTACAAAATACTGACGCTGCGGGAAACCCAACAGGTAAACCGTCAACTTTATTTTCCTACTACACAATTTATGGACATGCGGATATTACAGATTTACCTCAAGGTTCACATAGTTTAACTATTTTTGCCCGATATGACGATTACGTAAGACATAATGTCTATTTCGACGATCAAACAATTCATTTTACAATAGACACTATAAACTCACCAGTCACAACTAACAATGACGTTAATGATATTGTATCTGACCACGAAGTACCAAAGATTATTTACGCAGTTATAATAATTATTTCACTTGCAACAGCTACATCCTTTGTTTTGTTTACAAAGCATAAGCCAAGAGAAAAACAGAAAACAATTCATTCGTAAACAGAAACAGGTTTTTTATGTTCTAAAAAAAGAAAACCTGTTGAGCTAGGAAGTCTCTCGCAGATTACTAAACTTTTGGTTCTGATGATAGGGCATAAAGTAGATGTGCGCATCTACTTGACAGCCAAAAACCGTTCGTCTATGGCTGTCAAGTCCCACGACAAAAGTAGTTTAAGTTATGATTTTGTGGGCAAGCCCCCACTTTGTCCGTTTTTGGTTTTTGAGCGAGAACGTACAAAAGTCCCCACCAATAAAAGACACCACTCACAGCAGTTCATTGTCAAACCTCTAAAAAGTATCTCTAAAATTTGTTTCAAAAAATACGAAAAAATGCTTGAAATTTTTCAT
>JAIRJY010000124.1 GCA_031260365.1 Nitrososphaerota archaeon
GAAATCTCTGCTATAGGTCATAATAAACAATAAAATATACATCTAAAACTTAAGTTAATCGACTATAAATAAAAACTATAAACAAAATAAGCTTTGACACGGTTTAACATGAAAACGCAAAGTATCAGCTATTTTCAGATAGAACACATACAAGAACCTACAAAAGATAAATATGACTGAAAACAAATGTTTTCACCACACAAACAAAAGGGCCGATAGTTCAGCTGGTATGAACGCTTGATTTGCATTCAAGAGGTCGGGGGTTCAAATCCCCCTCGGTCCACCAGTAATTAACACAAAAAAGCACATAAATAATCACAAACGGCACGCAAAAAAGTACAGAAGTACTCTAAAAGTTAACAATTCTTTTTAACAACAAACAGGATATCTATTTAAAGAGCCAACAAAAATGCCCAAAACAGCACATACCCCAGAAAAAGTTCAAAAACAGAAAAAAACAATCGGAGCCATAGCAATCATACTTTTAGTAATCATAATGATCATATCAATCATGTTTAGAATTAGAATCATTATTTGGATCCCAATAGAATTAATCGTTTTTGGTGCCGCAAGAATTATCATGAAAAAAATCGAAAAAAGCCAACATAACAAATAACACAACACCACCACTAAAACTAGCAACAGCAAATAAAAAGAAACAGTTAACATTTCAAGAACAGGATAATAATCAACTAAAACTCACGTTATATAACACAGTAGAATTTTAGGCATATTTAACAGTTTATTTGTCATACTGAAAGATAGTCGTCATTAAAAAATAAGGCACCAACTACATAAGCCAAGTTTGCAACATAATGTTCAGCTAATTTAAATAAGAGCAAATACTGATTGTTGAACAAAATAAGCATATAGACCTGAGAGGAAAACGAAATTGGACGAAGTCCTAGAAATGTTAGACAAAATCACTAAAAGACAACAAACACGACTAGAAGAAACAAAAACAACCGCAAACAAACAAGCAACCGCCTACACACAAATATTACAATCACCAACGGCTACACAAGAACAAAAAACCAAAATTTTCATAGCCAGAAACCTAGAACTCGACCGAATCGACCGCCTAACCGCTCAGTTAAGCCTACTTTACGCACTTCAAATCTTCGCATTCAAAGTCAAAGTTATGGAAATATCCGTAAACAACATAGATGAACAATTAACTAAATCAGGCACCATGCAAAAAAGCAACGAATTAGAAATCGTCAAGAAAAATATCGAAGAACTCAAAATACTAGTCGAAGCACAATACGAAGCAATGAAACAAATACACGAAGACCAAAACAAAACATTAAACTACATCCACTAAACTAATTAATAGTCCACTTTATCAACAGATTTACCATCAAACATTTTTTATACGTAAATAATAATCAAGTGTTAAATAAACAACAACTTTAAAACAATAATCATACTCTTTATGTTGAAACAAATAAAGAGACATAAGCATGCCAATTAAGTACTTTGAAGCTCCAGAAATCAAAATACAAGTGGACCAATTAGCTGTAGAATGCGAATTTTACCATGTTGAATCTCAACATGTATTCTGTGTTCGAAGCAAAGGTTCCAAAGCTAAACGCACTATCGCACGCATCCATGGATTAGGAAAACTCTGGCAAAAAATTCTAGAACAACCACCAACATACACTATTGAAGTTATCTCAGAAATTTTTGACAAAATGTCACCTGAAGATAAAGAACGCGTTTTAATACATGAACTTATGCATATCCCAGGAGGTTTCGGAGGTGGCTTTCGACCGCATAAAGGCTACGTAGAACGCAAAAACGTAGATATGGTATATAAAAAACTGCAACAGTCAAGAGCCGAAAAAAAACAAAGAAGCAGGTTTCTGCAAACTTAGTTTTACAATACATTTTTAAACCACGCAAAATGTATAAATTGCAAACTAGCAAAAAATAAAACAAAAATAATAAATGCTTGCGACCAAAATTTGAGGTACAATTTATGAAGCAAGTTATGAAAAGTTTGAAACATAACGGAATTTATATTCCCCCCTACGACCTTAAAGGATTCAACATTAAAATCCAAGGTCAAAAAATCACACTTACAGAAAAATCTGAACCAATGGCAGTAGCATGGGTACGTAGAACATTATCAACTACAATAGCATCACCAGATCAAGTGTTCACTAAAAATTTTATGACAGAATTTTTAGAACAACTACAAAAAGAAAAACAAAACACAAAAGATCTAGACATATTCACAAGAAAATATCTTGAAAACATCGATAAAACACCAGTAACACAAAACAACAACAGCCCAAAACAACAACAGCAATATGAGATCGATTTTAGTGAAATTAAAAGTTTCATCCTTGACGAGAAAGCAAAAAGAGAAGCAATAACTAAAGAAGAAAAAAAAGTTCAAGCAGAAGAACGCAAAATTAAACGTTTAGAAATGAGAGAAAAATTTGGCTACGCAGAAGTTGATGGACAAAAACTAGAAGTAGCTAACTGGACAGCTGAACCATCATGTCTTTTTGCTGGCAGAGGGGACCACCCACAGCGCGGCAAATGGAAAGAAGGTCCAAATCAAGAAAACATTACATTAAATCTTTCACCAGAAGCACCCAGAATAAAAGGCTGGAAAATTATTTGGGAACCTGACAGAATGTACGTAGCGAAATGGGTGGATAAACTAACAGGCAAAGTCAAATAT
>JAIRJY010000164.1 GCA_031260365.1 Nitrososphaerota archaeon
TAACTGTTAAAATTTGGATATTTTTGGTAAAAATGTTGGTTTATGGTGTAATCATAACGTTTTTGCATGCTTATTAGATAACTTTTAGTTCACGGAGGATATTGAGAAATTCGTCATCATTTAGTGATGCGCGTCTACCGTTCGCATAAATGGCTTTAACTTTGTCTACAATTGTAGTAACTATTTGATCGTCTGGTTCAGTTCCTATGATTTCAACCATTTTGTGTTTAATTATACCTTTACCACTTTGTTTACCTATAGTTAGTCTGCGTTGGTTACCAACGAGTTCTGGCGGGTAGGGTTCATAAGTCCAAGGGTTACTAATGACGCCATGTGTATGAATACCGGATTCATGAGCAAAACTGTAAGAGCCAACTATTGCCTTGTTAAACGGCACACGGAAACCTGTTGCGTTACTGATACAGTCTGCTAACTGTTTTAGTTTCTCTGTTTTACCTTCAAACTTGCGTACACCGTAGTGTAAATACAAATTTAGGATAATTTTTTCTGTTTCAGCATTACCTGCACGCTCACCGATGCCAAGACATGTAGTACTTACATATATCTTGTCCCAAATGCCCTGAGCTGCCTTGATTGCAGCCATAGTATTTTCAACAGCATTACCAAAATCATCATGCGCGTGAATTTCAATTGCTTTAATTTTTGTTTCTTTTTTTATTGCAACGATTTTTGCTGGAATACCACTTGGTAATGGCGCATCAATGTCAGACAGCCCAACGCCTACAGTATCACAGATACGATAACATTCTGCACCTGCTTCAGCAATACTGTTAATTAATTTAGACTCAAAGGTCCAATCGGCACGTGTACTATCTTCTCCGTGAACAAATGTGCGTAAACCACATGTTTTTGCTGCGTATTCGGTTACGTCAATAAGGTTAGTAAGAATTTGTTCTCGATTTTTTTCAGGCCATTTTGCGTGAAAGTGAATATCTGAAACTGGATGTGAAATGCCCACTTCGTTAAAACCAAGTTTTACTGCACTGTCTATGTCTTCTTGTACTGCGCGGCACCAACCTGCAACTCTCATGTCTAGTTTCTGATCTAGTATGAGTTTTGCTGCTTGTTTATCGGGTTCTTGGTAATGAAATAGTTCTATTCTTTCAGCTCCCACTTCACTTAAAAGTTTGGCTATACACGCCGCGTCTTTTGGTCCAACAGCCAACCCAGGCATTTGGATACCGTCTCTTAAGGTGCTATCGTCAATTATGGGCTCTGTTTTGAGCTGAGGCAACTTAAAATAAAATTGGTTTAGCTCCATTTCCATATACCTATGCAGGTTTTTTACATTTCATCTACAACCTATGTAAATGCTAATTAGTGTTTCTGTCACATTACCAAATGTCATCAACAGTTTTTGTAACAGTAAATAACAATTTAACACCTTAATTTACACTCATATTGTCACATGTCAAAAAATATTGTTAGTATAATTAAAAAAACGCACAAACAAAATGATAAATATCATTAAAACTTTTTAAACAATGCCTTAATAGTACCTGAAACCGCTAAAACATGTACAACTGCACCTTTACCGGCAATACCTGTAATACAAGCCAGAGAAGTTCTAACAGAATCTAACATTTCAAGCGATGTACGAACCACGGCAATCTTACAAGATGTATCAAAACTAATCAGAGCCATACGTGTCAAACTTGCACCCACTTCACCATAAAATTTAACAACAGAACTCCAAATAACATCCATTAACTCTTTCTCAGACGGGACACCATCCATTTCCAACTGTACTGCTAAATAACGCCGCTTTACACGTTTCAAGAAGTACTACCTGCCTTAACAAGCCGAATACCCGGAGCGATAAAAGTACTCTTAAGTTTTTCACGATTACGCAGAACAATCGCCAATGGATTAGCTGAAACAGCATTCAAAGCCTCGTTGACACCCAACCCAAACAAGTATGATAAACTTGCCATATCACGAGGCATACGCATAAAACGTTCCTCATTTGCACCACTAGAAATAATCAAAGGTACACCAAAAGTTTTTGCTAGCATAATTTCACGCCGTAAACAAGAAAGAAAACGTATACGTGCTGGACCATCCAAAACAAACAAAGGTTTAACATCAATTTCCAGAGCCGCAAAACCATTACTTGCAAGTTCAGCTTCAGAACGATCAAAAAAACGTTTTTGATAATCAACATTAGGAAAATTCAACAAATCCACACGTCGATCTTTAGCAGCTTGACGAGAAATGTCCTTACTACCACAAAAAACACAAATTACATCAAATTTACGTCGTAATCTGCGCAGATTATTCATAAGATCATTTTCATTTCGAGGGTATAAATCAATCCTTAAAACCGGTTCAATACCAACACTTTTACATACAGTTGATAACTTTTCAATTTCTTCTGTTGATGGCTCAGAAGAAAAAGGGACAGAAATGTAAGTGTAACCAAAATTTGCTGCCCTCTGTAATGTGCGTTGAAGATTTGTGTCTTTTTGGGAAATCTTTAGATGTAAATCAGCAAATGCTCGTTTCATGGTAACATCTCAAATTTTTTAAGAAATTCCAATATTTCTTGAGGTGTTTTATTTTTAAAGTGTATTTTCATATGAATTGGGTCATTTTGTGCGAACTTGGTTTTTCCCAGAAAAGCTGCTTGTTTGTCAAATCGCATATATAAATTGGTTTTTTCTATGTGTAGTTTGAGATTTGTGTTTAATTCTTCCTTATCCAGGGCATTTAGATTTTGACCGATTTTTTCAAGTATCAAATGAAGAAAATTTTTGTCGGTAAGTTGAGTTGTAAAGGAAGTAATAGAATTGCCATGGTGTCCTGTTAAACTGTTTTTTTCAATTTGTGCAGTTTCCACTAAATTTGTCGGGAGTAGATTGGTCAACGCTATTAAGACTTTTTCAGGGTTTTCTGTTACGTGTGCGAAAACTCTTAAATCAACATAACCAATAATCGGTTTTTGAGACATTATACACCAAGTTCTTTGTGGATTTCTAGCATTTAGCTTTTTTCCAAGTGTATATCCATAGTCTTATCATTAATTGTTCATTTTATTGTTTCAAATTTTTTACACACATTTTTTGTGTAAAGAAAAGTTAAAAAAATATAGCTTACAGGCAAAATATAGCCTGTTTACGCTAAACCAGTTTACGTGTCAAGTTAGACTATTTCTGGTTGCCGTGTTTTCTTGCACCTTTGCGAAGACTTGGTCTGACTTTCTCAGCACCTCGTCCACGATGTCTTAGACCCCTTACACTTTTACCTGCACTAGTCATGCTTCTAAAGACACGGTTTGTGTGTTGAGATTCAATAATCCAGTTTATGTCTTTGTCTGATTGGATAACTGTACTGCTAGGGTCAACTAGAATTACTTCAAACCATTTACTTCGTCCATCTTGACCAACCCAGTAACTGTTAAGAACTTCTAGGTTAGGGAATTTCTTTGCAGTTCTTTCTTCTGCGATTAATCGGATATTTTTGGATGGTTTAAATTTGGCTACACCCATACGTTTTGGTCGTCTACCAGATCTTGGTCTTATTTTACGCAGTCCACCACGCCGTACGCGTGTACGAACAACTACGAAACCTTGTTTTGCTTTATAACCTAATTTTCGTGCTCGATCAAGTCTTGTTGGATGTTCGATACGTGTTACAGTTGGCTGTTTCCTCCACTGTACCAAACGCTGTCGCATTAGCTCCCCAACAAAGGATTCTTCAGGTTTTGCCCACTCATCTGCTATATATTTATAAGCCATTTCATTTTTCACCTAATATGTGTTATTTGTTTACGGTTCAGCCTTTCGGCCACATTCCTACGGACATGTTATCCGCCCATATTTTTGAACAGATGATTATAGCATAAAATAAACCTTTTCCAAAAAATAAAAACAAATTATTAATCAGTAGAACTTTTTCAAATTTTTTGTGAGTTAAAATAAATGATAGGAAAAATTGGTTGTAAAAATAAAAGTTGAGGCGTTAATTAACCGAATAAAGCGCCTAATCCTTCTAGTGCTGCTTCCTCTTTGGCTCTATCTTCTTCAGCT
>JAIRJY010000001.1 GCA_031260365.1 Nitrososphaerota archaeon
TATAACCATAGAAAGGACATTTGTTGTATGCCACCAGTATTGAATTTACAAGCACAAGATGTGGATTCCAAAAAGAAGAGAGCAGAGTATATAGTTAGCATAATTGGCTGCGGGCAGAATGGTTTACTTTATGCAGACGCTTTTGCTGAAGCAGGTTACAAAGTTATATGTAATGATGATAACCAAAGTTTGCTAAAAGGCTTAGTCAAAACTAAGAAGGGCTATTCAGAATACGAAATTGAAGCGCGTCTAAAAAAACACATTAACGCGAACAACATAACCATTTCCAGTGTAAGAAAGAGTACTGTTTCTCAGAGCGACATAATCATTTTAGCGATAAATGCTAAACTGGATACGAAAAACAAGGCAGACATTTTGAAGTTAAAGACCGCATATAAGCAGGTTGGTATGTCCTTAAAGCAAGGGTCTCTTTTGATTTATGGAGGTGTCAGTAGTTTTGGTGCTACAGAGACACTGTTAATAGAAACACTTGAAAACACTTCAGGGTTAAAAACAGGTAAAGACTTCCTTTTAGCATATAATCCCTTACAGCTTTCAAAAACGTATCCAGTAAAAACCTTAATCAACTCAGAATTAATTATTGCTGCAGCTGATTCACAAAGTTTGAATGTTGCAACTGACGTTTTTAAAACGTTAACACCTAAAGTTAAACAGGCAAGTCAGGTTAAACTCGCAGAACTTGCGACACTCTTTAAGATTGCACAACGCGATACATGTATTGCTTTAGCTAACGAGTTAGCAGTTTTTTGTGAAAGTACGGGAATGGACTATTTTAAAGTTCAAAAGCTAATCAGTGATGATTATTTAAATTTTTATCCTACAACTGACGAGGAAGAAAATCGAAAAGGAACATACTTACTTATTGAAAGTGCAGAAAATTTTAACGTTAAACTTCGACTACCGGAACTTAGCAGGCAAATTAATGAAGATATGGTTAAGTACACAATTAATTTAACTAAAGAAGCACTTCGCAGTTGCGATAAAAGTTTACGAAGAGCAAGAGTTGCTGTAATTGGAACTGCCAATCAAGATACAGCAACAAAGAGATATATTAATGCAGCAAACGCTAAAGGTGCAAAAGTTACGTTATATGATCCATTGCTTGCAAAAAATGAAATATCAGAGGAATCAACTGTTCTAAAGAGAAGTTTGAATGAAGCTGTGGAAAACGCGGATTGTTTGGTAATTCTAACAGGTCAGGAACAACTTGAGCAGTTGAATCTAAAAAAAATTAAGACACTTATGAAAAATCCTGCTGTGTTTGTAGATTTAATAGGAATCATAAACCCAGAAAATGTACAAACAGAAGGCTTCATATATCGTGGAATAGGAAGAGGCATAGGGAATAAATCTTGAATAAAACGGGAGTAGCAGTAATCGGAACAGGTTTTTGGGGGAAAAACCATTCACGGATATATAAAGAACTGGAAAACACGAACCTTGTTGCAATTTGTGATGTTAACTCTGAACGCGCTAAAGATATAGCGTCACAATATGGAGTAAAAGCTTATACTGATAGCTCAACAATGCTAAAAAACCCTGAAATACAAGCAGTTAGTGTATGTACGTGGTCAATAAAATTAGCGGAAGAAGCGTTAAAATGTTTACATGCGGGTAAACATGTACTTGTAGAAAAACCCATGGCCACTGATACGACGCAGGCTCGAATGTTAGTAGACACCGCTGAAACAAACGGTTTACATTTGTCTGTTGGTTTTTTGATGCGGTTCATTCCTGGACTTCAACAGATAAAGCGAGCGGTAGAAACAAAGAAAATTGGTGAGATGGTTTCTGCAACCGCAAAGAGAGTTACACAGTGGCCTGAGAGAATTGGTGATGTTGGTATCGTGAAAGATACAGCAATTCATGATATCGATGTTATGCGATTTATTTTAGCTGAAGAACCAACAAGTGTCTATGCTAAAATGGGCAGTATGCGACATAGTCAATTTGAAGACTACGCACAGATAATGTTGACTTATGAAAGCGGTAAAACGGCGTTTATTGAATCTAACTGGTTAACGCCATATAAAATTCGTTCTTTAAATGTTACGGGTAGTGAAGCTATCATGCGGCTAGATTATAACAGCCAAGAATTATTGATTGATAATGCTATTGAAACTGTACAACCGAGGAATGCTTTTGAAGAACCTTTGAAAGCTGAACTTCAACATTTTATCGAATGTATTACTAAAAAGAAAAAACCTATAGTCACAAGTGAAGATGGTTATAAAGCATTAGAGATTGCCTTAGCAGCTATGGAATCTTCAGCTAAAAATACTGTGGTAAAGTTGAAATAATTTCACACTTTGACTTTAACAATTAGTTGTTTTTTCTGTGTGTGTCTCTTCTGTTCACCAGTATAGTATCTTTTTCGGTTTTTTTGTGACGCTCCACTGGACTTTCTGTAACATCCACAAGAACCACGCCTATTTCTGTGTCATCACCATAAAGTGCTTTTTTACCAGGTAAACTAAATTTTCCACTCTTAACCAAAGTGTTCTCCACCCACACAATAGTGTCGTGTGTTGTGGCTTCGCCTATTTCGAATTCGTATGATAATTCTTTTTGAGTAAGGTATTGTCTGTTATATTTTAGAGTGAGAAAGAGCTGATCTTCTAAAGATAGCTTGGCGTGTCTGCCACGGCGTTTGTGTTTTGCATCATAAGCAATCTTTAAAACGTTCACCATGACCTCAAAAGTTTCCTTTTTAACACCAAACAACTGTTTAAAATCCCCTGAACTCAATTTAGACGCTTTCTCATACCGAGACACACTATCAACCATAACTTAAACCCCAACTACACAAAACAAAACCATCACAATATTTATAATTTCCGAAGAGGTCTTTCGCAAAATTTAAAGTGTTTAAAATCTTCTCAAACAAATACAACAACAGAAGAAAAAGATATGGCATACGAATGACTCTCACCTACAGCATCTACAACAAAGAACTACACAAATAATTTCCGAACATGTCTATTAAACAAGATTAATTACTATTTTATGAAAAAAGAGGTTATCCCTTCAGATTGAAAGGTTTACCGTTGTTTACAATGTTTTCTGGAATATGTTCTTTCCATTTTTTAAGGAATGGTAAATCTTCAGAGTTTTTGCGCAGTTCGTCTGGAAGCATTTCTGGAATTTCATCACGAATTGGATACCACCTATGACATTTTGGACAAAATATTACGCCCTCAACGATTTCAGTTTTTTCTTCAAACACTAACAAGTCAAGTGGATGATGTTTATCAATTGGACATGCCAGAATTTCCATCAATGTACGTTTCATGTAAGAATCACAAGTATATTCAAGTTTGTTTCTATAAAAACCTACTTCAAACCAGACACAGAAATATCCAAAACTGTTTGGTACCAAAAAGGACCAATGCTACGTATAACACGCGAAAAATCAATATGATAAGTTACACCCAAAGTGTCCAAACATTTAACAATTTTTTGACAAGACTTCTCAATTGGATCTTCACATTTTGTAGCATGTTGGAAATCAAAGTAATGAATACATCCACCAGATCGTTTTAGAGCCAATATAGCATACGGCAAATATTCAAGAGCCAATTCAGGTAACGGCATCAATACACGGTCAGCTATACCACACAATTGTGAAATAACAACCTCTTTTGAATCACCTAACAATGGAACAACACTACCAGAGACATTGTTAAGTCTTACATTTTCCCGCATAAACTCGTATGCAGCTGGATTAACATCAATAGAGTAAACTTTAGTGTTAGGAATTTTAGCCATTAGTATAGAAAAACAGCCAACACCCGAAAACATATTTACAATCACCTCACCCTGTGCAACAAGTGCAGGTATTCGTTTGTGCTCAAATAGAAGCCGTGGAGAAATATAACAGCATTCGACATCAACTTTGAAGAAACAACCGTGTTCTTTATAGATTGTAATTGTACGATTTTCACCTGATAAAAATTCCAGATGCCTAACCCTAAAACTACCGTGTACTGCGCTAGTTTGCATGAAAACTGCTTTGACTCTATTATGATAAATTTTTATTATAGCCTCTGCAGCCTTTTTAGCGTTTTCCACATCGTTAGATGGCGTTTTTATAACAGCTATGTCGCCTATAACATCATAAGAATTGTAGAGTTTAGTCGAGTCCATGTTGGCTACTCGCGCTTTTAACCCTTGTCGCATTTTTATTTCTTTATTCATTGGAAACGTTTAAAAGTAAAATGTTTTTCTTTGTAAGAAGAGGCATTTCTAATGGAAAAAGCAGGAATTATTTATGAATGTATGCGCTGTGGAGCACGTGTTCCATCCGAAGAGTTAGAACTACGTGGGGGCGAAACAAAATGCATTATCTGTGGTTATCGCATTTTAAAGAAGATGAAACCGCCTGTAGTTAAAAGAGTACAATCAAGATAAAATACGGAAACTTTAGTCAGGAGCAGACAATTTTTAATCAAAAGCAGGATATCAGTAATAATCATCGTCTTCGCGATGACTAAGTTTACGCAACGCTTTTCCTTTCATGTGAATATTATCAAATTTTGGTTTATCTTCAAAAAACTCGTCAGGTTGTCGCTCAACGGTTTTTCGTTTCACAGTTTCCCCACAAATACCTTGAGATAACAAACGACGTTTATAACATGTTGCATAGGTACACTTTATAACGCTACAATATTCATCTCCGTCTTTGCACCAGACACCATCCCGTCTGAAACACGCAGCGTTCTTTCCACATTTAAAAGATGAACACGATGGTGAACAAGATTTTGATTGAGCCACTAGACACACCTCAAATTATTTTCAAAATCTAAACGAGTAACATTTTTTATTCTTAGTTTTTATTTTCTCTTAGAAATAATATAAACTTTATTGTTTGCCTTCACATAACCTAACATCCCAACTTAAAGTTAGGAAACATTAAAAACATGGAAAAACAAATAGTTGCAATTCACATTTGGAACGTATACCATATTGGAACAAATAATTCCAAACCAAATTATACAGACACTAAAAAAACAAAAATATCACCGCATAGGTAACCACTCAGCAGTTAAACGTTGTAAATGGCTATATGAGTCATTGGTAAATGGCAGAGTCTGTTACAAAGAAAAATTTTATGGCATAAAAAGCCACCAATGCTTACAAATGACCCCATCACTGTACTCGTGTACACAACAATGCCTTTTCTGCTGGCGAGTCCAAAGCGGTGATTTACAAGTCACATGGGACGAAATGAAACTACCCCCACTAAACCAGCCAGAAGAAATTGTAAACGCAAGCATAAAAGCACAAGAAAAAATTCTCAGCGGATACAAGGGTCATCCAAGAGTAGACTTGCGTAAACTAACAGAAGCAAATCAACCTAAAAATGTCGCAATAAGCTTAACAGGCGAACCAACACTTTACTCAAACATAAGTGAACTCATACGAGCGTACCGACAAAAAGATTTCACTGTTTTTCTTGTAACAAACGGTACCCTACCTGACAAGTTGGCAAAACTAAGTCAAGACCCAACCCAGCTATACATTTCCCTCTGTGCTCCTAATGAACAAATCTACAACAATATCTGTCAGCCACTTATGCCTAACTCTTGGGAACACCTAAATAGTTCGTTAGAGCTACTTCAAAGTTTCAAGTGTAACACTGCACTACGAATGACCCTTGTTAAAAACTACAACATGAGTAACATTGACGAGTATGCTAAGCTAGTCAAGAAAGCTAATCCCACATATATTGAAACAAAAGCATACATGCACATTGGCTTTTCCAATTTACGGTTGAAATTTAACAATATGCCACAATTTGCAGAAGTCAAAACATTTGCAGAAGAACTAGCAGAAAAAACAGGATACAACATAATCAATGAATCCACAGATAGTCGGGTTATTTTATTATCCACAAAAACGAAAAAACAACAAGAACCATGACAATATACCAAAAAACATACAACAGTCTCGGCAGTTTATTTTTTACTATTTTTTTAGCAAGTGCTTCCAGAAAACAAGTTCGCTATATACTAAAAATTTTGACCCTACAATAACTTTGAAACATCAAACATGCGCTTCATCTTTAAAACAGTAAATAAACAAGCCCGTCTTAACATATTATAGGTGAAAAAGTGGCTACCCTTAAAGTGGTACTTGAAGAAATAAAACAGGATTTAATACGAAAAAGTCAGATTCGCGAAGATACACAAGGAGAGATACGCAAAATAACCAGCCTGTCCAAGAGAGCAATACTGTTAATTCACCAAAAAAAACATGACGAAACAGAAAAGATGCTTAAAAATGCAACAGAAAAAATCGTCAAGTTACAAAGTCTCGCTAAACAATATCCTGACATTATCTACTGTGGCATGTTTAGTGAAGCTTTACAAGAATACGCGGAAGCCAATATTTTCTTTACATTAATAAAAAAAGGCAAGTTCGTCACTCCTGAAGAAATTAATGTTCCAGCAATTGAATATACTCTAGGATTATCCGATGCTATCGGTGAATACAGACGGTTATCTCTTGACGCTCTACGAGATGGAGATGTTGAGAAAGGTGAAGAATACCTCAAGTTGATGGATGAAATCTTTATCGAATTACTCGCACTTGATGAAGCATATATGCTTGTACCAGGTTTAAGACGAAAAACAGATGTTGCAAGAAAAATCATTGAAATAACACGAGGGGACATAACACAAGAAGTAAGACGAAAAACCCTCGAAGACTACCTTAAACACTTCAAAATAACCAAAAAGGAATAGATCAAAAAGTAACTGTCAAACTTTAGGTCGTGTATCAGATAGTTTGTTGAGTGGGGTTTGTGTGTTTGATCGTTTGCGAAGGCGATTAGCGTGGTCGATATGCTGTCAAGTGTATACATTGGATAACAAAACCTTGTAAATGGGTAAACAAACAAGATACCACGGTGTAAATGCAATATACATGATGGCAAACGTTCCAAACACAATAATACACAAATAACGATACCAAACCACAAACTAAACAAAAGATACTAAAACTCTCCACAAACAACAGAAATTATTTGGATAATGACCAAAAATAATACAGTTTACAATCAAAGCTACAAAAGGCATCTATAGCTGTGTATATGTAGATACCGCGTTAAGAATAAACATAATATCTTTGATTACTTAACAGTTTACAGTGTAAAAAGATGGCCACGCAAGAAATAGCAGAAATATCGTTTATTGACTTTGAGAAACTTGACTTAAGAATTGGAAAAATATTAGAAGCAACTCCAATTCCAGAGTCAAAAAAATTAATCAAAATTATAGTTGATTTTGGCACAGAACAACGTCAAGCAGTAGCAGGAATACGCAAATACTACACGCCTGAAGCACTTATCGGAAAAAAATGTGTGTTTCTACTAAATCTTCAACATCGAATGATAGCAGGTATTGAATCACAATGCATGATTCTAGCCGCTGAAGACGAAGCAGAAAACGTCTCAGTGCTACAACCCGAAAAAGACCTAGAAGAAGGAAGCAAAATCAGATAAAACAAAAATTCATGTTTATTCTATTTTTTAAGTGTACACATTATTTAGATAGAACAGCTTGCATGGGAAAAGTAAATTAATCATTATCTAGTAGTTGTTACGTCATTATTAATTATTTGTGGAGAGGTTACAGTATGTCAGTTAATGAAGAAGCACTTATGTGGGTAGAAAAGTATCGACCTAAAAGTCTTAATGATGTTGTGGATCAGCATAACATTGTTGAAAGTCTTAAAGCGTTTATGAGGAATCCAAAGATTATGCCGCATTTGATGTTTGCCGGTATACCAGGTACAGGAAAAACCACGACTGCGTTATGTATTGCGTATGAATTGTTTGGTATGAATAATTGGAGAAATTTTACGTTAGAGCTTAATGCTTCGGATGAGAGGGGTATAGACACTGTTCGTGAGCGTGTTAAAGACTTTTCACGCTACAGTCGAGGTGCATTTGGTGATATACCTTTTGCATTAATTATTTTAGATGAATGTGACCAGATGACTGGTCCAGCTCAAACAGCACTAAGACGCATCATGGAAACCAGTAGTCGTACTTCAAGATTCATATTAATTTGTAATCAATCAAGTAAAATAATTGAACCCATCCAAAGCAGATGTGCAATTTTTCGATTTACGTATCTTAACAAAGCTGTCATGACAAAACATTTAGAAGAGATAGCTAAAAAAGAAAAAACAAACATTTCCACAGAAGCTATTGGAAGAATTGTAGACTACAGCGAAGGTGATTTACGTCATGCCATAAACGCGCTTCAAACAGCAGCGGCTTACAAAGAAGATGGTGTAGTAGACGAAAAAGTTGTCTCCCAAATCATAGGAGAAGCAAGCCCTAAACAGGTACAACTCATGCTTAACAAAGCTATAAATGGCGACTTTATTGAATCCCGACGAGTAATGTATGACATCATCGGCACATATGGATTCACTGGTACAGAAATTATTCGCCAGATGCAAAAAGAACTCTTCAAAATCAGCTACATAACACCTGAACAAAAAGCTGAACTCAGCAACATCCTAGGCGAATATGACTACCGTTTAACACAAGGAGCCAATAGTGATCTGCAGTTAAGTGCGCTTTTAGCTCAATTTGCTAAAGTAAGGATAACTTTAGGGGAAAACAGTTGAAAAACGACCTATGGGTCGAAAAATACCGACCCACAACAATTAAAGAAGTTATAGGTAATGAAGAGGCGAAAATACTATTCACAGAGTGGATAGAAAACAAACGACCCACAAAAAAAGCAGTACTACTTTATGGACCACCAGGCGTAGGTAAAACAACCCTTGTCAATGCCGCAGCTAAAGAATACAACTTTAGAATCATTGAGATGAATGCTAGTGATACACGCTCAGAAAAAGCAGTAAATCGTATAGCAGCACCAGCAACTTCATTCGCGGGGTTGGACAAATTTTCCAGTGAAATAAAAGGCAACATGTTATTTTTGGATGAAGTTGATGGCATTGCAGGTAATGAAGACCGCGGTGGAGTCAACGCCATCATAAAAATTATAGAAAATACACGTACCCCTATTATAATGGCTGCGAATGATCCTGATCTTGAAAAACTGCGTCCTCTTAAAAAAATCTGTTTAGTTATCAAATTTCAACAAACTCGCATACCTTTAATCATAATGGCACTCAAAAAAATATGTGAACAAGAACAGATTACATATGAATTTGAAGCCCTTGAAAAAATTGCGTTGAATAGTCAGGGCGATGTGCGATCAGCAATTAATGACCTACAAAGCTTAAGCGAAGAAGGCAAAAGCCTAACTCTGCAAGATACGTTAGCACTAGGACTAAGAAACAGAAACATCAGCATGGATGAGACAGTAAGAGGCTATTTTGCGGCGAAAACCATTACAGAAGTTACAAGTCTTTTCTATGCTTCAGATGTTGAATATGATGATCTGTTGATGGCTATTAGTGATAACGTGGCTCGTCGTTATACTGATCCAGGTGAACTTGCAAAAGCATACGACTATTTATCACAAGCAGACGTTTTCAGAGGTAGAATAGGAACAGAAAATTGGCATCTGATTAAATACGTCTACAATAATCTCGCTCAAGTTGCAACAGTTAACTCTGAATCGCATAAACCCTTTGAGCTTATTACACCCCCACCAATCAGAGTTATTACACTATTCTGGACAAAAGCTAAACGCACAATGCTAAACAGTATCTGTACCAAAATAGGTAACCAATGTCACATTAGCAAATACGAAGCAAAAATGATTTATGTTCCCTATATTAGACTGATGTTGCAACAAAAAAAGAAAGCAGATACACTAATTGCGTGGTTAAAGCTTACACCTGAAGAAGTAACAGGTCTAACAAGTTTGAAAATGTTTTAGGAGAGAAAATGGATGTTAAACAAAAGCGGCTTCAAACTTCCACGTGTTGAAAAAGAAAAATTTACTCTACTTATGCGTTTGGGACTGGAATATAATAGCCAAAAAATGCTATTTAGCATAAAACATTACAACAACATCAGCCAACTACAAAACGTTTTACAAGACATATTAAAATCAGAAATTGCATTCACCCAAACCTGCACCATATGCCACACAGATTTCGGATGTAGCACCTGTAAATACAGTAAAACCTGTCCCACAAAAGACTTACCATTTAGCTGCATATGCAACCAATGTCTACGACCAAAAAAAGCATGCAACAACAACTGTTATTCTAACAAACAACATCTTAATCCGCAAAGTACCGTCAAAGCAAATATTAAATTAGTAACGTGAAAAAAGTTTTACTGATTGCTAGTTTATTATGTTATTATACACAAAAACCAATTACGGAAACAAGAGAGAATATAACTAAACACAAGGTGAATAATAAACAAGTACCACTACCACATACTGGTAGACCTAAATTAACCCTTAAACGTATCTTTCGTGTTCTACCAACTGTGTAGTGTTCTAATTAGACAGTAAATTTAATGTATAGTACCAATTTGCGTTTGCTCCATAAAGATGATTGACGTGTTTTTCAAGTTTTGCCAAGAAAAATCACGCTTAAATTCATGTATAGCACATAAAGCACCTGTCACATAAAAAACTAGCCATGTTAGTATACACTACCAACTTTTTAATGGCGTTTTACTACCAACTTGATTTTATTCCCATTCGATAGTTGCTGGAGGTTTATGGGTTATATCGTAAACGACGTGAGTAACTTCTGGGATTTCATTAGTTATTCTTGCAGAAATTTTTTCTAGCACATCATAGGATATCCTAGCAAAGCTTGCTGACATGGCTTCACGGCTTTTTACGGCTCTAATGACCACTACATAGCCGTAGAGTCTTGTATCATTTTTTACTCCTGTAGCTTTAGTGTCTGTAACTACTGTAAAGTACTGCCAAAGTGTCTTTGCTAAAATTGTATTATCTATTTCGTCACGAACAATTTTGTCTGATCGTTTAACAATCCTGATTTTTTCTTCAGTTAATGGACCAATAATTCTTACTGCTAACCCTGGACCTGGAAATGGCTGTCTATTGATTAACTCGTTTGGTAATTCCAGTATTTTTGCAACTTTACGTACTTCGTCTTTGTATAAATCGCGGAGAGGTTCAAGAATTTTTTTGAACTCAATTTTTTCAGGTAAACCTCCGACATTGTGATGACTTTTAATGTTGCCGCTATTTTTGCTAGCACCTGATTCAATTATATCGGGGTAAATTGTGCCTTGAATGAGGTACTGCGCTCCAGATTTTATGGCTTCTTCTTCAAATACGCGAATGAATTCTTCCCCGATTATTTTGCGTTTTTGTTCTGGTTCAGTTATACCTGCAAGATTTTTGATGAATCTCTCTTTGGCTTGTACAACGACAAAATTTATTTTAAATTTGCTAAAGGTTTCTTGTATAGCTTCAGTTTCGCCTTCTCGCATAAATCCGTGGTCAACATAAACCGCAGTTAATTTTTCATTTAATGCTTTAGCTGCTATGACGGTTGCTACACTTGAGTCAATTCCGCCGCTTAATCCAATAATTGCTTTTTCGTTACCTACTTCTGTTTTTAGTTTTTGAACCATTTTTTCAATTGTATCTTCTTCCATTTTCCAGTTAGCTTCGCATTCACAAACGTTAAAAATAAAGTTGTAAAACATGTGATTGCCCTTTTCGGTATGAATACTTTCCGGACACCATTGAAGACCATAAACGCGTTTATTTTTATGCATAAATGCTGCAACAGGACAAGTATTAGTGTGCGCTAAAACTTCAAATGTGTCTGGCAAACTGTAGACAGTATCACTATGTTTCATCCATACTTTTTCTTCCTTGTTTAAACCTTCAAGTACTCCTACAGGTTTGTCAACGGTAACATACGTTATGCCATATTCTTCGTAAGTTACTGGTTCAACTTTTCCTTTGAATGCCTGTGCCAAAACTTGATGTCCATAGCATAACCCTAATATGGGTATATCGCTTTCTAAAATTATCGAGTTTATTTTTGGAGCATTTTGTTCATAAATGCTTGTGTATCCACCAGACAAAATTAAGCCTTTTATGTTAAATTTTTCTTTCAAGAATTCAATTTCTTCAGGAGAAATGTTATGAGAAACAAGTTCAGTGTAAATATTATGTTCTCTAATGCGGCTGCTAATTAAATGACAATATTGTCCTCCAAAGTCAAGTACTAGTATTATGTCAAGTTTTGTTTGCATTTTTCCCATCTCAATATCTACGATCTTTGTTAATTAACATTAAACCCGTCAGACACAGCCTTAAATTCGGTGTGACATTTTCAACTGACACTAATTGATACTCTTAACCTAAACTTTTATAAACATAACCATGTTGGTATCAAAAAATATGTTGACTACTTAGTTTAATTAAGTGATACACAAAAAGTTTGGAATAGGGATTTAAATGGATATGTCGCATTTTTTCTCAAATGGCTCTTAAGGATGAAGGCTTAAATAGATATAGCAATGTGAATTTACATTGTCCTGTTTTTCACAAAGTAACAAGTCAAAGTATAAAGAATCAAATGGGAAACGAGTTGTATTTTAAGCAACAATCAGAAACATACATGTCAACGCTATTTTGATTTGCTACAAATATCAAAAGTATGGGTGTATCTATATAGTACAGTTTCATCTATAGAATAAACTAGTTATACCTTGGAAGATGCAGACATTCACTGTTTTTAACAACGGTTAATGTATATATACTCTTTTATTTTTGCGCTAGCAACATCGCCAACAGTGCGAACAGCGTATCCTTCAGACCACAAATGACTACCCCCACAGCAAGCTTAAGATACAAAAACACCTCAAACAATAGCAAGCATAAACAAACTTCACAAACAAAACACTAACAACATAACACTTAGCTTAACAGGCACATGATCACCATCATGAACCCTTAACAGCCAACAACAACCGATACCCAAGGATTATCAACAATCTTTTGAAATATGCCGCCAACAACCTAACCTCAACATGGTCAACTAGTATTTTACGACGGTATTTGACAGCCCAAACGAGGTGATATTGACTTAGAAATACATGTTTTCGTCTTCTCTATTCCTCTTTCACCTCCATCGCAAATAATACCAAACAAATAGAAACAGAAAAAACAGAACATATAACACATTCATCCTACCACTACCGCAGTAAGTATCTACTAGGTTTTGTATAAAACGCACTTATAGAACATGTAAAAATCAAAATAACGTCCAAAACTCTAAGAGCCTGTCCTCAATAACTGAGTCTCCTGAGTAGAATTGTTGAGTTGGCTATCATTATCATGTTTTCTTCAGATTTTGTAGTTATTTCATAGTCTTTAGATAGTCGTCTAAACCATGTTAACCAACTAAAGGTTCGCTCCACACACCAACGTTTAGGCAAAACCTTCCAACCTTTAGAAACAATCCTCTCCGAAATATCACATTTTCTCCCCAATGCTTCAACGAAACTCAAAAACGTCCCCCGATAACCCTCATCGCCACAAACACCCAAAATAGAAGGATACTTTTTCAAAGTAGACTTGAAAACGCTACAACCAACAACCGTGTCATGTATGTTTGCCGCAGAAACAACCACTTTTAGCAAATTTCCCATAACACCATCAGTTATGATGTGTCGTTTGTGACCCTTGATTTTTTTCCACCATCAACTCCGCGATCTTTTGAGGCTAAGGTTGTTTTCACACTTTGAGAAACAATCAAACCATAACTCGGATCAACACCTCTGCCCGCATTTAGACGTGCTTTTTGCACCAGTAAATCCATCATCTCTTCTCATAACCCACTTTTTATGGCACGCACATAAAATGAGCTCACTGTTTTGCAGGATGGAAACTCTTTAGGTAATAAACGCCATTGACATCCCGTTTTAGAAATGTATCGTACAGCATTTACTAATTCACGTTTACTGTGTTTTTGAAAATGTCTACCCTTATTTGCACGCGTAAAAATAGGCGAGATTATTTCCCATTCTTTATCAGTTAAATCACTACCATACCTCAACAATCAAAACCCCAACAAAACAACAAACAACACGACAACTTTAAAATTTATTGAGGACAGATTCTAAAGTACAATTTGAGCAAAGCAATACGGGAACTTCACCGATAATAAGTTCCTTAGACTCACTTCCAACCACACTACCACATGCCTTTCAACATATTCCACAACCAATGTAGAACACTACTACGATCTTACTTTAACGTAATCAATTTTTTGTGTTGTTTAAAAAGTATGGAATGTTTGCTTGTTAAGTTTTCTTTAGGTAACCTTCTCGTGGCTCATAAATTGTGCCTTCGCGAAGTAGTTGGCTTATCATGCGTTCAGTTTCGTTTCTTGGAATTTTGTGTTTTGTTTCTAGTTCATCAACGAATGTATCTCTTTCAACGATACCTGTTTGTTTTTCCATGTCAATGAGAACTGATAGAACTATGTGGAAACGATCTCTGAGGCTTTTTGGTCTACCGGTCATGATGATATCAATATCAACTTTGAAACTGGACATGTCTATGCCCACTTCTTCAAGCGATTTTTTCATGATTGCAATCGCCGCTTCTGCGTCTTCTGCTGTTACTTCTTTGCGTAGTGCTACGCGGGCGCGAGCTTCAGCACATCTAACTAATGATTCAAGTTGTCGTGTAGTGATTGCTACTGGAGAGCCTTCTGTTTCGCTTGCATTACGCATAGCTAAATAGAATTCTTTAAGGCGTTTTAATGCTTCAGGGTTTAATGCTGGATACACACTTTTGGCATAACTAACGTATTTACGCAAGAGCTCTGTGTTGACTTGTGCTTCAACTGGACTTATGCCGCGTCTGTGAATTTCCAAGATGTGATCTGACATTCTGCTGTCTACGTCCTTGTTAGGTACGTCACGAAGTACGAAAATTAAGTCAAAACGTGACAATATAGTAACTGGTAAAGAAATATTCTCAGCTACTGTGCGGTTGGGTTCGTATCTACCTAGCGAAGGGTTAGCTGCTGCTAGAACGGATGTTCGTGCGTTAAGGGTTGCAACTATACCTCCTTTAGCAACTGAAACTGTGTGTTGTTCCATGGCTTCGTGGATAGCGACGCGGTCTTCAGGACGCATTTTATCCATTTCATCAATGCACGCAACACCTTTATCTGCTAAGACAAGTGCACCTGCTTCAAGGGACATAGAACCACCTTTTTCGCGGACAACTGCTGCGGTTAAACCAGCCGCGGTGGTGCCTCTGCCTGAAGTGTATAAACCCCTTGGTGCGATACGCGAAACGTATTGAAGCATCTGTGATTTAGCAGTACCGGGGTCACCAATGATTAAAGCATTCATTTCCCCTCTCACGGTCATATCGGGTAAGCTTCTTGAAACACCACCAAAAAGCAGGTACATAACTGCTTCTTTTAGATGTTCATTGCCGAAAATAGAAGGTGCAATACTACTCATGATTTTTTTATGTACAAGAGGATCTTGTGAGAGTTCTACTATTTTTTCTTCTTCTTCGGGCGTAGGCGGTGAGGTTTCAGGTTCTTTACCTAAGAGTTCAACAGAATTAGCTTCTAATTGAAGTATGAACGTTCGAAGTTTTCCCATACCAACTAGTGATGGTGCATGGGCACGTACTATCCCCACTATGGAAACGTGATCTCCGGGACGTGCTTGATCGACTATTTCATCTCCGACTAATTTTACCGCTAAAACTCTAGGTAACTGTCCTGGTGGCAAGTCTTCGGGTTTTTCTTGTAATCGTAGATCTTGTGAATCTATAAATGTGGATTCTTCTTGTGCAAATTCAAATGGACCATCTTTTCCACAGTCGGTACCCATACATATTGCGGGTGCTTTAAGAAATTGACCTGTTTGTTCGAGTTTCATTAATGTTCCACATCGCTTACATTTATATGCTGCTTGCAGAACCATTGGACGAACTGGAGTGGCACGGACAACTATGCCGTCAACAAGGATCAGTTTACCCATATTTTTAGAACCAATTCTACGCAGAACTTCCTTACCTAAAAGTTTAGCAACACGAACAATGACTTTGTCTATTTTTTCTGCGTATTCTTCATCTTCAATTCTTAACTGTTCGTATGCTGCTTTGCTTGCGTGTTCTAAATATTCTTCAGGTTTATTGAGTAACTGTTCAGCTAAATTTTGATCAAAACTATATAATTCATCAAAATTGATGGTAATACTAGTTTTCCCTGTAATGGCTAATTGACCAAGTTTTGCTCGATATTTTTCTTTTTGACTTTTTTCAGAACCTACTTTGAAAATTTTGAAAAATTCTAAGAACCGCTGTTGTGGGTCAACTTGTTGCTCTATGCCTTTAGCCATTTTATAATCCGCCTATACTATTTTTCTTGTTTTTGAAGAATTTGATTTTTCCACGTAGAGATAATTTCTCCAAGTTGGTCGTAAACAATTTTTTCTTCAGGTGTCAATTTTTTTAGTACCTGATCACTTTTGGCAGACGCAGAAGATAAAGATATAATCTTTTTAAGTCGTGAATTAATGATATCATTTGCTAACGCTTTAACTTTATGATATTCTTGAATTTTTTCAGGTTGAACTGCTTCAGCTTCAGCAAAAGTGAGGTATCTGCGTAGTTTTGGATAGAAATCTTGAGGCAACTCGGAAATCATTCCTGGAACTTGAACACCTTCTTTCCATTGTACTTTGTAGAGTCTACCCCCGTCCAACAGTTCTTCTTCTCTTATATGCACAATTCCGACATTTTGCAATTCTTTAGCGACCCAATAATAAACTTGATATTCATTGCCCTCATCAAATGGACCCACAGTTAGACCCGCCAGTTTCATTTCAGCAAAGTTACGATTAGCCACAACAGTCGTAAGTGAATTCTCATAACAAAAGTCTAATGTTCCAATGTTTGTAGGCACAATTTCTTCCTCTTAATCTGTCGCTCGTTGAAGTTAATAAATAATGTTAAGTGTAACTTTAAGGTTTTCCAAAAAATAAAAACGTTTAATTTTCGAACAAGTCTACTAAACAAAAGAATATTAAGATATGTATGTTGTTTTCTTTTCGTCTTGTTTCTTTATTTCTTCTACTTGTAGAACACGCTTTTCTTCAATTGCTTGCAACCGGGTAGCCATTGTTTCTGCTCGAGAAATTTCCTCGTCCAACCCGTTTAATTCGACATCAAAATTAAAGGTGTTCTTTAAAATTTCAAGCACCTTCTTTGCAGCTAATGGATCAGGCAAATAACCACGAGTTTCACCTAAAAGACAAAATGCATCAATTTTTTTGACTTTTGATAATCCTAAAATTAAACCTGCTGTTCCAACGATAGGACAACCAGAAGTACTTAATGTTGCACCTGCAGTAACGGTCTTATTAATCACAGCTGTACTGGTTGCAGCAACAAAAACTTTAGGGTTATCTTTTACCTCCATACGGTAACCGCCTATTGTTGCGATTGTATGTACATGATTTTTTTCTGCGTAGTCTAACATCCGCGCAGCAATTTCATATTGACCCTCGATAGTTTGTGATTGACTATCACCACTAAACAGAATAAGGTCATTTGAATCCTCTTTAGGATTTTTCCAATAATAAAATGCTCCGCGCAGCAAACGCACATTACCTTTTTTGTTAACTAATACAAAATATGGAAAGTGTGGGGAATATAAATAAGCAATTTTCTTTGCGGATAATTGTTTAATTAAATATCGCATGGCAATTTTACCGACTAAACCTAAACCAGGAAGACCCTCAATTAAAACTGGATTGTTAGGTTGGATTTGATGAAGTTCTTTTATGTATGTCTCTTTCATTGTTGTTCGCTGCCTTTTTTCATTGCCATACGGTATTTCAGGTATTTATCGTCAGGCGAAAATTTTGCTGGATGAGGTATCTTTACGGTGCTGTTACAATATGGACACAGTGTTTTGTTCAAAGTATAATGATTACAATTAACACATTTTCTTAGTTGCCAAACCAACTATTTTTCCCTTCTAAAAGTACCCTGTCCACCGGCTTTAGTAATTTTTAATATGACACTCTGTGCCGCTTTCTGAAAGACTTCTTCGGCTTTCTTATAATTTTCGGCTTGCGCTTCTATACTGTATTTTGGTGCGGCAATAACGTAGAATTTTACAGATGATGCACAGATTTTTTCTGTTTTTGCTGCTGCAAACGCTTCTTTAATTACTTTTACACCGTTTGGTTTCATACATTTAATCTCAAGGATGCCCTTAACTTTAACTACTTTTACATGAATACGGTCTTTACCGACTTCAGCAAACGTAGCAGCAATTTTTTCCGGGACACCAATTTTTGTTAATGCCTCAGGACCTTCTTTTACTGCTTTTTCGAATCCTTCATATATACTGAACTTTTCGTCAATTTTTTCGCCAGCTTGCTGGTAGAGTTCATCAAAGGTTAAACCAATTTTTGTTGCAACTTCACGGAATAAAGCCTCGCCTTTACGTTCTTTTTTCCATAACATGATTTTTTCTATACGTTCACGTTTAGTGACACGGCGTAAAGAAAGATCAATATGCCCTTTCTCAGAATCAACACGTAAAACTTTGAGGACAACTTTTTGACCTTCTCGCACAAAATCGCGTATATTACGAAGCCAAGAAGAAGAAATTTCTGAAACGTGTAGTAAACCACGTTTGTCAAATTCGTCAAGTTTTGCGTAAGCACCATAATCAGTTACAGTCTCTATAGTAGCAATCACTAAATCGCCATTCTCTGGCCATTCAGGCTTACGCTCCACCATTTCACAATATCCCCATTAATCACTCTAACGCTGAGAGAATTTCGCCGTTGATTTTTGCTTTTCCACCTGCGGGAGCGGTCAAGATTTCATTACATACATTACAAGTAACTCTGTTTGTTGCATGGCTGAACACTAGTTGCTCATTACCGCATTTCAAACATTTAACGCGTAAAAAGTTACTACTCGGTTTTGGGATAAGTTTATTCCATTCTGACATAACATTTTAACTCCAATACATGTTTAAACTAGAACTAATTTTCTTAATCTTATTCCATCTTTATGACGCATATAGCTACATTTTTTGCATTTCAAACGTAAAGTTTGTTTTTTAGTTGTTTTAGCAAACTCATGTTGTAATGGATATTTTTGCCCACCGTAACCTTTCTTTTCTCGAGCGTGGGCACGTTCGCCAACTGCTAGTGCTCTACGTTTACCAGCCTTGTATAGAGTTACAGCATGAGCTTCATGACCTTTACATTTTGGACAGTACGTCTTAACTTCTTTAGGAACGTTCACTTTATTCATTACCAGCTTTAACTTTTCATAAAAGGAACAACCCCATTCTTATACTTTTTCGCTTTTAAAATTAAATATCCTATCTAAAAAATAGCAACCTAACCCAGTTTAAGGTCTGTTTCCACAATATCTGTGTTTACTTCATGACACAGATAATTCACAATGGAAACTTTAACTGTTAGTACACAACAAATCTAAAAAATAAGGCAGTATCACAAATATAATAACAAGTTTTACAAATCTGCATAGTATTTAAAATTTTCATCAGTCAAGAATTTTTAGATCATGTTGACTATCACGGCGAGATTTTGTTTTACGACAATTTTAGCGTTTTGAACTGGCAGCGATGCTATGTCTTCAACAATAAACGGTCCATATGGTTTCATGTCAGTACCCATAACTTGTGGGATGTCTTTAGAGAAGCGTAACGTAATGCGTTTTCGTTGTTCCTGACGTGATTGACGGATTTGTCCTTGAAGTAAACTTTTAGCAAATTTGTGATAAGCTTCAGTAAAAGGAATAAAACTTTCAAAAATTTGAGCCTCTTCAAACGCTAACAATTCTGTAGAAAGTTTCTGAGTTTGGGTTATAAATTTAATCAGTTTCTTGTATCTTGCCCACAACAAT
>JAIRJY010000034.1 GCA_031260365.1 Nitrososphaerota archaeon
CGGCAAGTTCGGGCTTCTCTGTTGACATCCTAGTTTGTGATGGTGGAGGAGCTGGGACCACCCGT
The DNA here is from genome assembly GCA_031260365.1 of Nitrososphaerota archaeon. Classification (GTDB taxonomy): domain Archaea; phylum Thermoproteota; class Bathyarchaeia; order Bathyarchaeales; family Bathycorpusculaceae; genus Bathycorpusculum. The sequence goes on from JAIRJY010000034.1 coordinate 66, forward strand.
ATTGGTATTGTTAGATCAAGATTTTTCTGGGCTTTTTCCAACATTGCTTCTGTATCAAAGTTTTCAGGCAGAATCAATGCTCTATTGAGTATTGCTGGAGGTTCTTTCATCCAAACTTCACTGATATTTTGCAGACCATACGGTGTATTCACATACAGTTTAAAACCACAAACTACAATTGGTGGCGTTTCCAGTATAGTTACTGCTTTCATGACTTCTTTTCCAAAGTGAGGCGAACGTTTCTTATCCTCAATTGTGAAGATGTATGTCATACCAGCTTTGTAAGCTGCAAACCCTAAAAGCCTAGGAGAATTTGATTTGATTTCCGGCCAATAGCGTATTCTGGCTACCGGGTTTTTAGCCCGTTTCCTAGGTAAATAAGCTAATGAACCATGTCTTGGAGCATGAACTTTTCGATGTCCCATTGTACTTCCGCTTCGCGCCTGTAGCAAATATAAAATAGAGTTATAAACGTTACCGTTAAAAAATAAAAACAGTGTAAAATACCAAGCACAATAAGTAACAAACAGATAGTTATAGTTTATCAACAAAAAATATTGATGTAAAAAGCATCATTTACAAAAAAAATACACTATAAAATCAGATTTTTCAGGTTTTTATCCAGTAAGAGTTAAATTGTTATTTTCTATTTTTCAGTTATGATAATCATGAGTTCCGCTACAGACAAAGTTGCAGAGGCACTTTACAATTCAGGATGTATCAAATTTGGGTCGTTTACAATAAAGTCAGGCGCATTAAGTCCATACTATATTGATATGGCACGTTTACTTTCGAACCCAAAAGAACTAGACGTTATTGCAGAAATTGCAGCTCAAAAAATTTATCAAATCGCTAAGGATAACCCACTAACTAAACTTGCTTCAATAGAATTAAAGGGAGCATTAATTGTACCAATCATCGCTTTCAAAGTTAATTTACCATGCATCATAGTACGTAAAGAAGAAAAATCCTACGGAATAACAGGCAGAATTGCTGGTGCAGATGTGAAAAAAGGGGAACACATTTTATTTGTTGATGACGTAGTTAGCGAAGGTTTGTCAAAAATTGAAGGAATAAAACCTCTTCAAGAAGCAGGAGCAGAGGTTAAACATATTTTAGTTGTTGTTAATCGTGAACAAGGGGGAAAAGAAACATTGGAAAAAGCAGGACACACTGTTCATGCTTTAGCTAAAGTTTCTGAAGTAGTCATTTCGTTACAAAAAAATGGAAAAATTCCTAGTACACAGGCAGAAGCCGTGCTTAAGTTCATCAAAAAATAAATGATTATTTTTTGGAAATTATTTCTTGGTATATTTGTTGTGCAACTTCTTTTGGAGTAAGCACAAAATTGTTCACTACCACATCAGGTTTTAATGGGATTTCATATGGTTGACCAACACCAGGAACTGTACTAGACATTTTATTTTGTAGTGCTTTTAGGTAAATTTGTGTTGGCGCACCATACGTTTCTTTTCGTTCAGTTTCACGTTGAACACATATATCAAAAGGACAATCAAGATAAGCCTCTATGAATCGAGTTATTTGTGCGCGCGCATCATCGCGGTAACGCCTAAGATTACCAGTGGCATCAATCAAAACATTTATGCCATTTTGTGTAAGCATTTTAGAGGTATAAACAAGAGCAGCATAAACTATATCGCGCTCCTCAGTACTGTAAGTTGGATTGGGAGTTAAAGTTTTTCGTATTTCATCGGTTGATAATAACTGTACAGAAATACCATTTTTGTTTAAGATATCTATCAGGGTACAAGAAACAACAGATTTACCACTTCCCGGAAGACCAGTTATCCAAACACACCAACCAGTATTTACATTCATAGTTTATTATACACAAATAAAATAATCAAAAAAGTCTTGTTTAAATTTATCTATTCAGCACAAAAATAGTTAAAAAGAGTAAGAACACAAAAAAATAAACGTTTTTAAAAATTTGGATATCTTACAACAAACACATAAGAGAACGGTTAATGCAAAAATAGGTCAGCAAACACGAATTATTCAAATCAAACACGTGTTTTGCTAACGTGTAATAGTACAAACTAATTCAGTTAAAAATTTAGAATAGAGAGTTTACATCCATTATATTAAAACGGTCCTGTTGTAACATGTTTTGTGCAAAATTTAACAGTTTAACACGTGTATCAACACTCAAGTGTGGGTACCATATAGGCGAAGCGACAACAAGACTACGCCAAGCATAGAAAGGTTGCACTACTTCAAGCACTTCTGAATCACGTGTTTTTTGCAAATAGTTTTCCCAGAAAAGTTTGAACAAAATGTCAAAAGTACCACTTAATTCGCCATATTTTTGAAGAGAATAGAATAGGTAGTTTATGGTTAACGCTGCGATATCATCAGCGGGTTCACCCCATTCACCTCGGCTACGATCAAGTGTAGTGAAATCTACACCTTCACGGAAAAGAATGTTCCAAGGATGAAAGTCACCATGTACTTGACTTAGCCTATGGGTTCGTTCTTTTAGTTTCCATCGCCATTCAATACAGGATTTTTCAATGTCAACAAAATATGTTTTACTAACATATGCAAAGTCTTTGGGATAACTATCAAGTAGCCCCATAATACATTCCCCGTGACCAATTAAATCACGAATTCTTCTTACGTATAATCCTGAGGAATTATAGCGCGTTTTATGTATTTCAGCCAGGTAGTCTGAGAGTACAACACAACGATTCATATCAAGTTCGCGTATGTCACCTGTTTCTTTTAGGTGATCAAGATCCAAATGATATAGGTTTCCTTCGACAAATTCTGTTAAAATAAAATATTCTTTACCTCTGCCAACAGAAATCAGTTTTCCGCTGTCTTCAAAACAACCTGCATCGACAGCTCGCACATGCTTTGGCAGTTTATTAAAAGCAGAATTTTGCCATATTAAAACCTGGGCACGATCTGAGAAGTGATCATGTCCAAATCCTTCGCCAGGGCGCATTGTTTCAAGCACCACCCGTCGAGTCTTGCCGTCATGTTTAAATTCAATAACATATGGACAACCATAACCGAACCCTTTCAGGACATCAGTAGTTCCAAGTGTTTCACCTATCCTCCAGATACGCTGTACTTTGACTTTTTCACCGTAAAGAGAACGCATATATTGAAACACAGCGTCTTGTGATAGGTTCAAAACATCAGCGTTACTCATATAATCACCAGTTAGCTATACAAAAAAGAGGAAGTACCACATTTAAATCTTAACAAAAAATATGTGTTACTAGATGTTCTATTAATAAGGGATAAAACTAATATAGAAAATACATCAGTCAGCCATAACAAGGTGTAACTATAATGGAAGAGTTTCAAATAAAAAATATAGCATTAGCAGCACAAGGTCATTTACAAATTGAATGGGCAACAAAACACATGCCAGTTCTTAACGTAATTAGAGAGAGATTTGAAAAAGAAAAACCGCTACAAGGACAAACTCTAGCAGCATGTCTACATGTTACAAAAGAAACAGCTGTTTTAGTTAAGACCCTTATCGCAGGAGGTGCCAATGTCGCTCTATGTGGGTCTAATCCACTCTCAACTCAAGATGACGTAGCCGCAGCTTTAGCAGACAGTAAAGTTCACGTTTTTGCGTGGAGAGGTCAAAACACTGAAGATTACTACAAATGTATCGAAAAAGTCCTTGATTTTAAACCAACCATAACTATGGATGACGGTGCTGACGTAGTAGGCATGCTCCACAACAAACGTCAAGACCAAATCAAAAACATTAAAGGCGGAACCGAAGAGACCTCCACAGGCGTAGTCCGCTTAAAAGCAATGGAACAAGATGGTAGTCTTAAGTATCCAATTATAGCTGTCAATGACGCATACACAAAATATCTTTTTGATAATAGATATGGAACAGGTCAAAGTACCATTGACGGAATACTACGTACAACTTCAGTATTATTAGCAGGCAAAAATTTTGTTGTTGGCGGATATGGATGGTGCAGCAGAGGTATCGCTATGCGTGCAAAAGGATTAGGCGCAAATGTTATAGTAACAGAAGTCCAACCAACTCGCGCTTTAGAAGCAGTTATGGATGGTTACCAAGTCATGCCCATGTCTGAAGCAGCCCACATAGGAGACATATTTGCTACTGCTACAGGAGACATAAATGTCATACGTAAAGAACACATGCAAAAAATGAAAGAAGGCACCATATTATGTAACAGTGGTCACTTTAACGTAGAAATTAACATAGAAGATTTAGAAACCCTTGCAACATCTAAACGTGTTATTCGTCCAAACATGGAAGAATATACACTAAAAGATGGCAAACATTTGTATTTGCTTGCTGAAGGCAGACTTGTCAATTTAGCAGCGGCAGAAGGTCATCCATCAGAAGTCATGGATATGTCGTTTGCTAATCAAGCGTTATGTTCAGAATATATCGCTAGGAGTACAAAATTGGAAACTAAAGTGTACACTGTACCAAAAGAGCTTGATGAAAAAGTTGCTGAGCTAAAGTTGAAAAGTATGAGTATATCTATAGATGAGTTAACTGAAGAACAGAAAAAATACTTATCCACTTGGAAAATGGGTACAACCTAATATTGAGTACAGGAATTCATGACAAACTTTAAATTGTTAAAGCTAGTACATGGCTATAAGTGGTGAATCACTAAATGGTAAGTAAAGATCAAGCTATAGGTGGAACAATACTGGTCGTTTGTGTTCTTGTTGCTGTATGCTATATCGTTGCTATAGCCGCGCCTGATCAGGTCACCAATCTGCTTCACTCAGATATGGATAAAGACACATTCAGGTTATGGATAGTCACAATTCCTGTATTCATCGCCTTTGTTGCGATAATGTTCATAGGCGCATGGATTGGATGGACAATGGCAACTACACCTCCGCCAAAACCGATTGAAGAAATCACAACTGAAATCGATGAGAAGAAAGAAGAATAAAAAAAAGTTCTTCTTAAATAACATTTTATTTTTTATTGTAACTACAATTGTTAAATAGATTTTCGGAGTTTGCCCAACTTTTCGCAGGTATAGATGTCGTATGTCAAGTTGAAACGTAAACTGAAACGTTTTCTCCAATAACAAATAACGATCAGACACTAGTTTAGACAGTTTAATCAACAATCACAAACTCAACTAAAACCTGCACGCACACTTAATACACCACAATTAATCGCTTTATACACAAAATCAAAGACTTTTTTATGACGTTACTTCACCAAAACAACTAAACAAGATATAATATCAACACATCTCATAGCCATAACCACTTTGACCACAGAAACTATTTTCAACTTTG
>JAIRJY010000043.1 GCA_031260365.1 Nitrososphaerota archaeon
CAGTTGGAAAAGTTCACTTTATCTGTGCATGAGAGCGTATCGTGATAAGAAGTATCATACGATTCTTTCTGATGTACCAAGTAACTATATTTTTCCTGATAAAAACATTAAAGCTTAAATCAATTAATCAACGTTTAACAGATTAAGGAAGTACAAGATATGAAAATTGCAGCATCATGGAGTGGTGGTAAAGATAGTGCTTTTGCTTTGTATTTGGCAAAACAGCAAGGGCATGAAGTTATCAACATTTTAACTATGATGATGAGTGCAGAAAAATCGATTTTTCATCTTATACGTTCCGCTATACTAGATGCTCAAGCAGATGCTGTGGGTATTTCTTTGATTAAAAAGCAAGTAGGTAATAAAACCTATGAGCATGATTTTAAAGAGGTACTTGTTGAATTAAAGTCAAAGGGTGTTGAGGGTTTAGTTACAGGTGATATCTGTGAGATTTTTGGTCATGAAGAGGGTTGGTTACATCGTGTCTGTTATGAAGTGGGTTTAAAGCCTGTTAGACCATTGTGGCTGGGAGATACAAAACAAATTTTTCTTGACTACATAAATGCTGGTTTTAAAGCGACAGTTGTTCGTATAAATCTTAGCAAACTTGGAGTGGAATGGCTTGGTCGTGTACTTGATCGGTCGTTTTATGACGAAATTCTTAAACTAGATGATATTGATCCATGCGGTGAAGGTGGTGAATATCACACAATAGTGACTGATGGACCATACTTTAAGAAAAAGATTGAAATTTTGGAAACACAGAAACATAAATTTGATAACAATTTTGGTTATTTAGAAGTTAAAGACTTTGTAGTTAAACATAAGTGAGGAATTGATTCGTGAAAACAAATTTTGATGTTATAATTGCTCATAATAAACAAAAGGCAGAAGTTTTTTTATCAGAGATTGAAAGTAAAAATCCTCTTTTTATTGCAACTATTGCTACTACGGAAACAGGCAAAATTCCGGGTGTATCTGCAGCAGGGCAGAATCCTGATTTTACTGACTTTACGCCACCTGCAGATGCTGAGCTACTTCTTTTAGGTAAATGTAAATCAATACAAGGTGTTCCTATTACACCAGATGGTATTCCAACACCTGGCTTAATAACTATGTCAGCATTGAAGCTTGCAAACATTCCTGTAGTGATCGCAAACGCAGGTTGTAAGGTTAGCCCTCAGGTTCCATTTATCGATCTAGGCGGTAACTCGGGTCGTGATATTCGAACTGGTGACTCAGTTGATAATGTTGACAAAGTTATTGAACGCGCCAAAGTTGCTGGTGAACAATTTGCAAAAATTTCCGATTATCTTGTTATTGGTGAGAGCATTCCTGGTGGAACCACAACTGCACTTGGATTGCTTTCTGCTTTAGGTGTGAATGCCGCGGGAAAAGTAAGCAGTACTCTACCTGTGAATCCTCACGATTTGAAAGTCGATGTTGTCCAAGCAGGTTTGAAAGCTGCAGGTGAAAAATTTGGTAGTTTAACAGGAAATCCAGTAAAGGCTGTTAGTTGTGTGGGTGATCCAATGATGCCTGCTTTAGCTGGTTTAGTTATCGGTGCAGCAAATCATGTGCCTGTTCTTATGGCTGGTGGTACTCAAATGACTGCTGTTTTAGCTCTAATTAACGCTTTAAATCCTGAAGCACTTTGCAATGTCGCGATTGGTACAACACGTTGGGTAATTAACGATGCGACATCAGACATTAGAGGTATAGTAAACCAGTTTTGTAATGTTCCAATTTTGGCAGCTGACTTGAACTTTGGCGGATCCAAATTTCCTGGTCTTCAAATATATGAAACAGGACTTGTTAAGGAAGGTGTTGGAGCTGGTGGGGCTTCAATTGCAGCAATGGCAAAAATGAGTGGTGCAGTGAATAAGGATTTGCTTCTTAAAGCAATTGAACGAAACTATTCAGTATTAATGTCAATGAAGTGACTCGTGTTTGGTAGTTAAAGAACTTAAAAACCTTTTTTCTTTTCTTACGGTATTGCCACTGAAAATGGATAATAACCTATTATCTGACTGTGCTCGATACATGTTTGTTTTCCCATTAATTGGTGCTTTTATTGGTTTGATAGCAGGCTTTTTTGGTTGGGTTTTTTCTATGTTTCTTCCAAGCCTTGTTGTTGGTGGTTTAGTGACTGCCATGTTGCTATGGCTTACGGGGCTTCATCATACTGATGGTTTACTTGATTTCGGTGATGGTGTTATGGTTCATGGTACTTCTGAACGTAAAATTGAAGTTATGCATGATCAACTTACTGGTGCAGGCGGATTATCTCTTGGTATTTTAACAATATTAATTACTGCATTAGCAATAGGATATTTTGACTCCGATATTATCTTCCCAGCAATAATTGTTATTGAAGTCTCAGCAAAGTTTTCGATGGTAGTTATGGCCAGAGCGGGAAAAGCAGTACATCATGGTATGAACACTTCTTTTCTCTCATCTATGCGTGGGTCACATGGTACAGCTCGATTATTAGTTGGTTTGTTAATTTCTTTGGCAATCGCGATACCTCTTCTATGCTGGGCAGGTGCAGTGGTTATTCTCGCGGGTATCTTAACCAGTTTGGTGTTGACATTTGTTGCACATAGAAACTTTAAAGGTGTAACAGGTGATGTTTTTGGTGCTACAAACGAGTTAGCGCGCCTGGTTTCTTTGCTTGCGCTATTGGCGGTGATTTCATGGGTATAGCTGCGTTAATAATGGCTGGTGGTAAAGGCTCTCGCATGGGTTTAGATGTTGAAAAACCAATGCTTCTTTTTCTTGATAAACCTCTAATTAACTACGTTATAGCAGCAGTTAGACAAGCAAAAAACATCACAGATTTCTATGTAGTTACAAGCAGCAACACACCTAACACGGAACAACACTGTAAAAATATGCACTGTAAAGTTATCTGTACTGACGCAAAAGGTTATCATGATGATTTAAAACAGGCTGTCCACAAAACGGGTTTAACAGGACCTATTTTAACTATGCCATCAGATGTGCCAGCCATCACCGGAATTTTTCTTGACAAAGTAGTTTGTGAATTTGAACAATGTGGAAAAGACTTTTTAGCTGTTTTTGTACCGATAAAAAAACGCCTTGAGTTAGGTTTGTCAATTTCTAGCACAGACGAATACAAAGGCGTATGGTATGCTGTATCAGGAATTAACGTAATCAATGGAGTAATGATTCAAAAAGACAGTAAAATTGAAACAAATGCTCTAATCACCGAAGAAACTGGAGTTCTTCTTAATATTAATACACTTAAAGATGTGGAAATCGCACAAAAAATCGTAAGTTCTGCTGCACATAAACATGTCTAATCTTTTTCTCATATGCTATACATATCTCTTCTGTAAACGTTATCAATTTTTCAAATTTATCGATAGCATTAAATTTTTCAAAACAGCATTACAACTTCATTGAGGCTATACTTAGATGATGATTGTTCTGCTAGGTGTTTCCGTACTCGTATTAGCGATACTTCTAGATTTAGTCATTGGTGATCCTTCACCTTGGAAGCCTTGGAAGCGCATTTACAACTTGCATCCTATTGTGTGGTTAGGACAATTAACAAAAAAACTTGAATCTCATTTTAAGACGCAAAATCCTGCTATAGAAAAATTCAACGGCATAATTCTTGCCCTAATAATTATTGGTGTAATAACAATTCCAACATATCTTAGCATACGTTACATCTATAT
>JAIRJY010000078.1 GCA_031260365.1 Nitrososphaerota archaeon
ATCTAAATGATGTCGCATTGTTTTGTAATCCATACCCAGCAATGTTGCAAACTGGTTAGCGTTTTGCGGTTTATCTTTAAGAGCTTCAATAATTTTAATCCTAGTCACTCCGCCACGCGTACCAGCAATTAACCAACCAAGCAGATACTTTAATGAACGGACATTACTAGACATTATTTTTTAGCAGCCTACAATTTTTTTCTTAATAGCAATTATTCAGATATAGGTAATAAACTTCACCTTTTTTGAAGTCTAAATATCAAGTTTTTCACGGTAAAAATGTAACATTTGTAATGAAATTGGGTATCATTTTGAAATTCATTTAATAATTAACTTTGACATTAAAATATCATGGCACCGAGAAGAGAAAAACCTGTAAAAGCAGCTATAAACGCCTACACAATAGACGATAGTTTCAAACAGTGTCATCCTCCGGCTCTTCTCGGTGCATTTTTTAACCACAACTGGAATATTGAAGTGAATAAACATGGCTAAAATACCAGAAGATCAAAGCGAAGCAAACATAGCACAAACAGAAGAAAACAACACAACCCAAGATGCAACAACATTTCAAGAAGAAACACCAAATACACAACAAACGCCTCTTAACACACCAACAATAAACAGTGAAAATAAATACTGCAAACAATGTAGTAGAGCAACTACTGAGGATAATTTCTGCATACACTGTGGTGCAGCTAATGCACCTAAAGAAGCAGCAGCATTATTTGAACCAATAAACGATGACAGCGGTGTACCGCCACCTGTTCTAAAGTCACATGTGCATCGACAAAAATCTAGAAATTTAAAAACTGTTATGGTAGCGTTGCTTGCCGTTTGTTTGTTAGCTGGAAGTTTCATAGGTTATGCTGCAACGTATGCAATGTTTACTAATCAGTTTGCTGATTTACAAAATCAGCTCTCGTCTACTCAGGAGAGTTTTAGCAAACTTGATAATAAACTCAACGCTTTACAAACTCAACTGCAACTTTCACAAACCACAAATGAACAAAACAGTGTTGACGCAAGCCAAGTATCGTATGAGCTTTCTGAGCTGTATCAAAACGTTATAGGCTCAGTAGTTGAAATCACATGCCTTGTACCAACATACAGATTTGGTTTCCAAATAGGTTATAGCGCACAACAAGGCAGCGGATTTGTAACTACCGCTAATGGACAACAAGTGATCGTAACAAATAACCATGTAATTAACTCTGGAAGTAACATAACAGTAACATTCGCTGACAACTCTAGTTATGCAGCTACCGTTTTAGGTTATGATGCATATGCAGACCTTGCTATACTAAAAGTAGACAACATACCAAAAGGTATACCCTCCTTAACACTTATCAGCTCATCGACATTAAAGATCGGCGATGACGTAGTCGCAGTAGGTTCACCATATGGACTCACCGGAACACTAACAACAGGAATTATTAGTGCTTTGGACAGAACTATAACAGCAAATGGCATAACCATACAAAACATGATCCAAACTACAGCTGAAATTAACTCTGGCAACTCTGGCGGACCATTAATCAACTATAAAGGACAAGTTGTAGGTATAACTACAGCAGTTGTTAGCGGCTCAAACGGTTTAGGTTTTGCAGTTTCCTCAGATACTATACTACGCGAGATAGATTCACTAATAACCACAGGCAAATACACTCAACCCCCTACGGTCTAGGCGTTACCAAAAATAATGCTTAGGTAGCACATACTAGAACTTAAATTCAGCTAGCCACTTAGACAGCAACAACAAACAATCACATGCAAAACAACATAATTAACCCATCTTTCTTTTTTTCGGTTTTCTTTAAAAAAACCAAAATCGACTACACATTTAAATATTAATAATAAAAAATGGCGCGGGATGTGGGAATTGAACCCACGTGGCCTTTCGACCACAGACTTAGCAGGCCTGCCCCATACCAGGCTTGGGGAATCCCGCACGCGCTAAACTAACTAGATTACCAGTTTTAGCCAGTCATATAACTATAAACAAATTAAACCTTTCTGGCATAAATTAAACAAACTTCATTAATACAACATAGTCATTCTTACAAAAAACACAGACATCGTCGTCTAGCTAGTAAAAATACAGTTATAAAATTGAGTTTTCACCTATAGACCAATAAAGCATTTTTTCATAATTTTACCGCTTTTAAGGTCTCTTTCTTGCAGATAATTCTTGTATTTCACATTAATTTTTCACCCATTTGTCCTTCATACAGGCTATGACACTAACATCTCCCTAAACGCGAATACTCTCATAAAATCATAATAAATCATCTATACATACGAAATAATGTATATATAGTGCGTTTAAACGTGTTATTTTAATTGATATCAACAGATTAAGATGAGATAACACATGAACAAAGTAACTGCTAGTTTAGCAATAATATGCATCGTTTTAACAGTGTTTGCTGGATTTTGTGTAATAAACATTATAGGCAAACAAAACATTATAGACATATCAAAACATGAACAAATAGCTGACAAAGAAATCGTTTACCTACGATCAAATGATGCAAAGAAATTTGTAGTCGACTGCGAGTACGCAGGATACATTTTTGTACGCATAGACTCATCAACAACACGCTACAATTATGTAAATGTGGACTACACCTCCAAAGCAGGTAGTAGTGCACATATCGTAACATATTCACACAGAGAAAACCTCTCACAAGGTGAATGGGCATGTTTCCCTGTACTACCAGGCGGAGTCACCATACACGTAGGAAACACAGAATGGTACAATGACGTAACACAAACAGTAACCATAGAATACTGGTACTAAATTAATTTGGAGATTTCTCCCGTTTTCCCTTTTTGTTTTTGATAAGCAGAGTTTTAAAAATTTTTCTTTCAATTTGAGGACCAAATAATAGACCTCTTGCGCAACTAAGTGTAGCGTAAAAGTTTGAATTGTTGTCCTATCAAAAGAATGTTTAGGTTTGAGGTCTAACCTGATTTGGATGTTTAATTTTTTTCAAAAATAGGCAGTTTCACAAGAGGTCTAATTATGATTAGCCAGCTTGTAGTTAATGTAAATTTTAATAGTTCATTAGATTTCTTGCAAAACTCATAATTATGCTACTTTTTTCATGATATGTTACTGGTGTGATGGAATGTGCGATGTTTACTTTGTGGTCCTTTGCAGCCTTGAAAAGATTAACATTGTTTTGCAAGATATCTACTGCAAAAACCAGGAAAAATATTTGAAGCCCGTGTTTTTAACCCTTGAACACGTAGCAAAACTTGCACTATTAGAAATAGCACTCACAGAAGCAAACGAAAAATAACCTTGTTGGAAAAAAAGAAAAAGAGTTTGATAGGTCTTAAGTGTTACTTCTTTCTGAAAATCAAGAAGCAGAGAACCATTGCAATAATTATAGCAACTGTTGCACCAATAACAGCGTAAAGTACTGTGTTATCAGTTGAAGCTGCGCCGGTACCTTCAGCTACAGTCAAATATGTAGTTGCAGACGAACTGCCATATGATTCATCGCCTAGGAAAGTTGCTGTGATAGTATATAGCCCTGGAACATTTGGAGTCCAACCGTCAAATGCAAAAGTACCACTGTAGCCATCAGATGTGACAAGACCGATATCAATGCTGTTACCGTCTGGGTCAGTCGCGAACAAATACACTGGAACACCAGTAAGTGTCTCATTATGTAAAGGACCATCAATTGGTGCTTGTAAATGTATGTATTGCATCATGGTATCCATAGAATCTTTTGAAACACATGGGGTACCCCGTTGAGCAGGTGACAAGTCGAGAATAGTTCCTGTTATAAGTGCATTTTGTCCTAATGCTATTTTTGCTTGTGGAGCTGTAACTGTAGTTTCGCTTAATCCTTTACCAATAGAGTACATCCAACCGTCTCGAGCACCTAATAGCAGGTAGCCATCTGCAACACGTATCTGAACTGCAGCGCGTGTGTGTTGACCAGCGCCTGACATACCTAGTTTCCATACGAGTTC
>JAIRJY010000099.1 GCA_031260365.1 Nitrososphaerota archaeon
AGGTATAGATAGTTATGGTGAAAGTGTCGGTAAAATGCGTACATTGTAGAAGTGAAGCGTGGTAAGGATGGTAAACAAGCAAAGACTCCACGCTACAAACGTAATGCCTATGGAAAAGCATTCCAAACCAATTACACAAATAACAGTGCTAAACCTCACTAAACTACTGAATAGTAAATGTCTCTAAATAGTAAATGGTAACATACACATATTTCACACGTTCTAAGCACCAACCAAAACACCGACAGATCCATTTAAAAAAAACACAAAAATACCAAACAAACATAAACCCAAAACACACAAACCTCAAACAACCCACAAAAACACATCTTGAAAAAGATGAAAAGGGCGGGCAAAGTTTATTGCAAAAAAAACACCTTGCTGGTTATAGCATGCGATAAATCATGAAACCAGCGAAACAATAACACATGTTTTTGACACAAAAAAACACGAAGCGTTACAAAAACTCTAGCACTACTACCAAAGTTAAATGTAGAAATCACAAATGTGTTTTCAGACGATAACTTTGACCATCATAACACTGTACCACAAAACATTTTACGTACAGATAAAAGAAACACGCAACATATTGAACACAAACATCTAACGTTCCATACAAGACTTAAACACTTGACACGTAAAACCATTTGTTACTCCAAATCTTAGAACATACACACAATTCTTTTTAGAATACTCATAAACACACTAGAACCCGGAAATAAACTAATTTGAAGCATGACCGATTTTTAACCGCAAAAAACGTTAACATTGTCAGCAAGGAACGGTATGCTATTTTTTAACTTTTAATTAACTTTTTTGTTGTGCCTATTTGATGGCTGTTGTTTCTGTAAAGATTAATATTTGTCTATAGTGCTAGTAGGTTATTTAGCTATAAATTAGTTATAGGTGAAAGATTTATGGTTACAGATTTGCCTCTTAACAACGCTGTTGATGGTCGTGTTAACAAGTTTCACATTTGTATGCTGGATGACACTGATAAGCATCTTTTACAGCTGTTGCAGGAAGATTTTCCTTTAGTTGAGTCTCCTTGGCGAGAGTTAAGCGAAAAGTTAGGTGTGCCTGAACAGCATGTTCTCTCTCGTGTTAAAAATCTTTATGCTACAGGTGTAATACGAAAGCTTGGTCCTGTTTTTGACCTATCCAAAACTGACTATAACTCAACTACTCTTGTTGCTCTGCGTGTTCCTGACGACAAAATTGACAATGTAGCTTCAATTATCAATGTATACAGCAATAACATTAGTAGTGCTGTTGGTGGTAATGTTTCTCATAATTATGAGCGAGAACACGAGTATAATGTTTGGTTTACTTTGGCTGCTAAGAGCAAGCAGGAATTGACTGATATCTTGAATGAGATATTACAGAAGGCGGGGTTAAGTCAAAATGATGTTTTAAATTTGCCTACGGTTAAACGGTTTAAAATTAACGTAAACTTTTTAGTTAACACTGTTGCTACGGCTGATGGTGCTTTAGGAGAGTTTGGTTTTGGATAAAATTGATGAATTATTGCTTTCAGAATTGGCTCGCGGGCTTTCCTTAACTTTGCAACCTTTTAATGAGGTTGCTGTTAAACTTGGTATTTCTGTTGATGAAGTTCTACTACGCTTGTCAAATTTGCAACGGACTGGTGTTATTAGACGGTTTGGTGCTACTTTAAAGCCTAATACTATTGGATTTACAGCAAACGCTGTGGTTGCTTGGAATGTGCTAAGTGAGCGTGTATCTGAAGTGGGTACATATTTTTCTTCTTTTAGAGAGGTAACACATTGTTATGAACGTAGCTCTGTTGAGGGGTGTTGGAATTATAACATGTACACGGTTATGCATGCTCAGTCACGTCAAATTGTAGAACAGATGGTTAAGATTCTAGCTGAAACAGTCGGTATTCATGACTATGTTATATTATATAGTAAACGTGATTTAAAAACTGTTAAAAACAAAGAAGGCACATGACATCATGATAAATATTACAAAATTGTGGTGTGATCAACCTGGATCCATGGATCAGTTGCGTTACAGTAACACTGCACACAAACGACCAGTTGTAGTGTGGAATACTACCAGACAATGCAATTTGCACTGTATGCACTGTTACTCACAATCAGAAAATAAACTATATCCCAATGAGTTATCTACAGAAGAAGCAAAACATTTCATTTTTGACCTTGCCACGTTTAATGTTCCGGTGCTTCTGTTTTCCGGTGGTGAACCATTGATGAGACCTGATCTCTTTGAATTAGCAAAGTTTGCATCAGACTCAGGTATACGTCCTGTTATGTCAACTAATGGGACTCTTATAACTAAAGAAATTGCAGAAAAAATCAAAAAAGTTGGTTTTCACTATGTCGGTGTAAGTTTAGATGGTGTAGGTCAAACTAATAACAAGTTTCGTGGAACACCTGACGCGTTTGAAAGAGCCGTTGAAGGCATTCGTAATTGCATGAGTGCAGGTATAAAAACAGGTTTAAGATTAACCGTTAGCAAATACAATTACGCGGATGTTTTAGCAATTTTTGATTTTATAGAAACAGAAAAAATTCCCCGCGTCTGCTTTTACCATTTAGCATATGTTGGACGAGGTGTCAACATAGCTAAAGATGATTTAACCCATAAACAAGCTCGCCAATTTATGGATACATTGTTGTCTAAGGCTGCAGAGTTTCATCAGAAACATTTAGGAGCTGAAATTTTAACAGTTGATAATCATTCTGACGCTGCATATATTTATCTGAAAATTAAAGAAAAAGATCCTGTTCGTGCTGAACAGATTATGCAATTGTTAAAACTTAATGGCGGAAATAGCTCTGGAAAAGGCATTGGTTGTGTAGATTTTAATGGTTATGTACATCCTGACCAGTTTTGGCAACATTATAACCTTGGTAATGTTCGTGAGAAACTGTTTAGTCAAATATGGCAAGATAACACTGAACCTTTGCTATGCCAGTTGCGCAACAGAAAAAGCTTTCTAAAAGGAAAATGTTCCACTTGCCACTTTCTTGATATATGCAATGGAAACTTACGCGTTAGATCCGAAGCAGTTTATGATGATGTTTGGGCTCAAGACCCCGCGTGCTATCTAACAGAAGAAGAAACTCAACAGACTTGATAAACAACATGTCTGCCCAACATCCTCATTTAACCTCTGCAACAATATATCCACGAGTGATTGCTTGGGAATCCACTCGTGCATGTAACTATGCCTGCCAACACTGTCGTGCTCAAGCACAAAAACAGGCAGACCCCAATCAGTTAACAACAAAAGAAGCATACAACCTGATAGATCAAATAGCTGCATTCTGTAAACCCATCTTTATCATTAGCGGCGGTGATCCATTACTACGTGAGGATATTTTTGATGTTGCAAAATACGCTTCAACCCAAGGCTTACGGGTCGCCATGTCTCCAAGCGGCAGTAATATAACACCTGAAGTTATTAAGAAAATGAAGTCTTCAGGCATAAAAATAATTTCTCTAAGTCTAGACGGATCCTCAGCTAAAGTACATGACGAATTTCGCGTTGTACACGGTGCATTTGACTTGGCGATGCATAATATGACTTTAGCATGTGCAGAACAGATGCCTTTTCGAATAAATACAACAGTAACGCAACATAACATTGACGACCTGTCTAATATTCAAAAACTAGTAACGGACATGGGTGCAGTAGAATGGGACGTTTTCATGCTAGTGCCCACCGGCAGAGGAAAAATTTACATGGAAATAGCCCCTGACAAATACGAAGAAACTCTGCGGTCAATCTATAAAACAACACTAACCTCACAAACTCCAATAAAAATCACTTGCGCACCACAATACAACAGAATTGTAACACAACACATAACGCAACAGCACAAACATCAACAGTCACAACAGCCTGTTACGTGTGAAATCAAAAACAAATCGCATCATAGCGGCGGTGGTGGACGTTGTATGGCAGGCAATGGTTTTTGTTTTATAAGTCATGTAGGCGAAATTTACGGTTGCGGCTTTTTACCAATTAAAGCAGGTGACATAAGACAGCAGAATTTTAGCGAAATATATGAAAACTCTATATTGTTTAAACAATTGCGCAACCCAGATATGTTAAAAGGTAAATGTGGTATATGCAAATACAAAACGGTTTGTGGAGGATGTCGTGCAAGAGCATTTTCTACAGTTAATGATTACCTGCAAGAAGAACCTTACTGCAACTATAGTGGATTAACTTAATAATTAGATGTTACAAAATAGGTGTACACAGCCTCTTGCAGACCGTCACATTTAGGCATCAAATCAGGTAAA
>JAIRJY010000149.1 GCA_031260365.1 Nitrososphaerota archaeon
CTCAACAGAAGGTAATAATCTTTTGGTAACATTCCAAGTAATAACGTATAACACCAAAACAGTTCTCAAACCAACCAGTCAACATAACCAATACCTAAAAAATAGAATTCATACAAAAAGAGTGTACGCTAAGAAAACGTATAACACGCACAGTTAGTGCATTTTTATTTTTTACTTAAATACCATTTAAGATATTCTTTACGGCGGTTTTCCTTTATTTCATCGGCAGTTTCGTCACTTGGTCTATTTCGAGATCTTAATTCTTCAAGTTCCTGCCCAGTAACTGACAAACCGCAACTTTTACAAACATATAACTTGGTCACAGCCATATACTGCATTTCTCCGCCGCACTCTGGACAATATGTCATGTTTAACCACTGTAAAAAGTTCGTTCAACCAAACATATTTATCCTTCGCTACAAAAAATCGAAAACCGTCACTGAAAACAAACAACACAACAGACACCAACAAAAGGTATAACATAAAAATCAGGACACCACGTTCTTACATGAAGTCTAATGGTCGCAAACAAACTAACTATAAACTACTATATCGAAGTTCAACAAAGGCTAACTTATTAACAGATCAAAACAAAACAAGTTTAATCATTTAATTAAAAAAATTAAATGCATGGAAAACCATGCTTATGGTAATTTAGGCATTTATCGTGATGCCATGATAGCACTTGCTAGTGGTATGCGTGATGGACAAACGTATGAACAGGTTCCGCAGCCGATGCAGTCTTTGTTCCAAAGTTTTTCCACTTTGTCAAAGTCTGGTTTCATGATTGCATCATAAATCATTATTGGATGTAATCTAACTGGGCAAGCACTGATACATTTTGAGCAGTGAATACATGCAGTTTGTTTTTGGGCTTTCTTGCATCTACTTTCTGAGAAGGCTATGATACTTGAACTACGTTTGGTTATTGGTGCTTCTGTTGTTGGAATTGCGTGTCCCATCATTACTCCGCCAACGACAACTTGTCCAATATCGTTCATGTTGATATTGTTTTGATTAAAGATGTCACTTATTGGAGTACCGATTTTTACCAGCAAGTTTTTAGGTTGTGCTATGTCACCGTTGAATGCTACTACTCTACTTATGAGTGGTTCACCTTCAAACACGGCATTGGCAATTGCGTTAATTGTGGCAACGTTCTGAACGATACAGCCCATTTCATAGGAGCGTTTTGTTGGTGGTGTTTCATAGCCAAAAAGTGCTTTCTGCAAAATGCTTGCATCGCCTTGTTGGTATTTGAAGTGTCCTGCAACTATCGTGATTCTTGAATCCCCGCAGTTACAAAAAGTTTTTTGCAATATTGGTACTGCTTCGGCTTTAGATACTTTAGTGGCAATTGTTACTTTTGGATTCCCTAGAATCTTTTTGAGTACGTTTACTCCTCGCAGTAGATTTTCGGCTTTTTCAATGAGTAAACGTTCATCAGCGGTGTCGTATGGTTCGCCTTCTGTTGCATTTACAACCAAGTTTTTGATCGGAAATTCTGCTGGTGGTGACAATTTGATGTGCGTTGGAAAACCTGCGCCACCAAGACCAATAATGCCTGCCTCACGAATTATGTTAAGCAGATCAGCTGGTTTGGTTTTTCCTAGTTCTGATTCAGATATTGGGGAAAATTCGTGTGTTTTTGTTTGCTTACCATCGTTTTCGATAAAGATTGCATCTGCAAATGATTCTGAGCAGTGGCTGTAGATAGTACCTATTTTGACGACTTTACCTGAAATTGGGCTGTGTACTGGTGAGCTTATTCGTTCTTTGGAACTAGCGATTTTTTGACCGATAGCTACTGAGTCATCAACAGCAACAAGGGAAGAAAGAGGTTTTCCCGAGTGCTGATTCAGTATGACTATGGCAGTTTTAGGGTCTGGGAAGGTTTCAATGGGGGTTATACGTGCTTGATCTTTGACTTCTTTTATATGTTCATATTGCATTTTGTTCATCTCCCAAAGGGCTTATGGATTCCTATACGATCCAATAGAGGCACCGTTAGGTTCATTATTATTAATGCAAGCAGTGCGCCTCCAAAGAAGTTCATGTATGTTTGAATGAGTACTGTTAGTACACCTAAACCAATACCAAAGATTATCTGTCCAGTCCGCGAATATGGCGTTGTAGCAGGATCAGTAGCCATGAAGAATGCTAAGAAAATTGAGCTTCCGACAAACACACTAAACAGTAACCGTGTCAATAGGTCTCCACCGTAGATACCAAACATGACAACAGCTGTTACAGCAACACTTCCTAAGTATGCGGCAGTAATTCTCCATTTGAAATAGTCACGTAGCAAGAAAATCAATACAGCACCGACAACTATTACAGCAATACTAGATGCTCCACCAGGCCAACCGTGGAATTTTGATAGAAGCATTAAAGAATTCAGACTTCCAGGTTCTGCTGCACCAGGTAAACTATAGCAACCTTCAAGATAAGTAGAAATTGTATAACCCCACTCATCCACCAGATTACTTGCAAGTTTAGGCACACCTAACCCACCTTCCATAGCAGGTGCCCAGTGTTCCTTTACAAGCAATGAAGAGAACATGAAAGGTAACAACATTAAGAATTTTGTAGCAGCAGCAGGATTGAAAATTTTACGACCTTTAAACACTACAGGTTGAAGCTTTTTGAAAGCAACCAGACCGATAAATGAAATCAGAGCCACGTACAGAAAGCATCCAGGAGCACTCAGTAACCAAATGGGCATCATCTCACCGGACAACATCGTAGGAACACCTATCGAGTAGGAAAGTGCGACAATTAAACCAAAGACAGCAGCAGACATCATATTTACTTCGCTATCAACAGCTGCTTTTCCAATCACAAAGTCACTTACAACAGCCACGCTAACAGCAATCAAAGCATT
>JAIRJY010000029.1 GCA_031260365.1 Nitrososphaerota archaeon
ACAAATGAAGCATTAGAAAAAGCTTTATTGACTGCACTTGCCAGCATAACAAAAGAGGACATTACAAACTATTTTTCACACGATGGTTATTTATGAATCTAAAGTCAAGTTGCTATATACAACAGTTTTCTAAAACATCATGGAATAATATGGAAACAGCCAAAATACAAAGCACCCGATAAACTACATTTTATCCCAACAGAACAAGAAATAGACCCGTTAATTCAAGGTAGCGGAAAAATTCTTACAGTTTTTCTACAGTTATTAAAGGAAACTGGCGCAAGAGGCGGAGAAGCAGCAAACGTAAAATGGAAAGACGTAGATTTCGAACGCAAAATTGTACACATAACACCTGAAAAAGGAAGCAAAGCACGCATACTACCCATAAGCAATAAACTAATTGACATGCTTAACCGACAAACTAAACGTTCAGAAAAAATATTTGCATCATTTCACTCTTTAAAAACTAACTACCACAATACACGAAAAAGATTAGTTTTCAAACTGCAAAATTCCAGATTAAAACACATTCATATGCATACATTTAGACATTGGAAAGCAACAATGGAATACCACAAAACCAAAGACATAATCCATGTACAGCAAATTCTTGGACATCGTGACATAAAATGTACAATGATTTACATAACTCTTGAAAACGCTTTGTTTCAAAACACAACCGAAGATTATACGAGTAAAGTAGCGCACACTTTAGCTGAAGCTTGTGCACTTATAGATACAAGTTTTGAATACGTTACAGACATGGATGGTGCAAAAATATTTCGAAAACGCAAATAACACGTATTTTAAAAAGTATACTTATACCGTCTAAACTTAACTTATGTCACAGAAAAACAAAAACACAACCTCTCAACAATTAACCTACCAAACATCAAAAAACCAAACACAAAAACAAAACAACACTTCAACAACAAAAAACAGAATAACACATGATCATAAACAACAAAACATACTTAAGTTACTATATTACGAGTTTCAAAAAACATTGCTTTTTACAACAATTTTTTTGTTTACCTGATTATTTTCGTTTGCTCTATCTAATTTAGATTGAAGAAAGAACGACTTTGACTGTTACTTTATGACCGTCTTTAAGGTTTAGCTGTTTACGCAGTAGAGTTGGTGCAATAATTTCTAGTACAGATGTATCGTGATGGCTGCGTGTAGCAATTACTAATGCACCTTTAACCTTGTTGTCGATTATAACTGGGTAACATTTTACAAGACCAAAACTACGGTCAGCATTTTTAAATCCTTCAACTTCAATTGCCGGATAAGTTTCTAGTTCTATACGCGTTTTAATGTCATAATCACTGTTTAGCTTTAGATTTAAAGTGCCTGGATATGGTTCAAAACCTAATTTTTCTGTAATCTGCTTAAGATAATTTTCTTTTGAAATATAATATGCACCTTCACCCAAACCTGTAAAAACAGTTCCTTCAAGAGTAACGGTTAAAGGATAAGGCGTTTCTAACATATTTTTGAGATTAGAATAAAGCTTAAACAATTCACGCGTACCTGTCACATCAATTTTCACTATACTACCTTCAGGAGTGATATTTCGCTTTATCCAGCCTTTACGTTCCAACTCTATAAGATAACGAGAAGCAGTCTGCTGTGACACACCTAATTTTTCAGCTAAAAACTCTGTAGACACCTTAACAACCCTGCGATATGCACCTACCTCTGACAACTTCAAAAGCAGATAAACATGTTGCCATTCTTGTCTCTCAGTCACACGACATCCCAAACAACAATACCTAACGACAAAATATTATTTAAGCACTATCAACAAAAAACACACAAACACTTTAACCCAAAAACTCTGCTAACAAAAGATTCGTGTCCACCACATTCTAAACACAATCAACACAAAAATACAGCAACTAGACACATAAAAAAGAAAAAGAAGGTTTATTCAAGAATAATTCTTGCGTCGACCGTGCTTACGCCTTTAGCGTATGCCATCACAGGGTTTAAGTCCAGCTCTTTAATTTCTGGATGCTCCATTAAAAGGTTAGAAACGTTGACTAAAACCTGTGCAAGTGCATCTATATCTACTGGTTCAGTATTACGATACCCCTTCAGTAAAGCAGCTGCTTTAAGACCAGTTATCATTTCTTTTGCTTCATCCATGTTAACTGGCGCGATTTTGAATGTAACATCTTTTAACACTTCCACAAATATGCCACCTAAGCCAAACATGATTGTAGCACCAAACTGATCGTCTTTAATTGCACCTACAATAACTTCTGTTCCTTTAGGCGCCATTTCCATGATAAGAACACCTAAAAGATTTGCTTTTGGATCATATTTTTTAGCGTTCTCCATAATGGTCTTGTATGCCGCTTCAACATCTGCAACTGTATTCAAACCAACTTTTACGCCTCCAGCATCAGATTTATGTATAATTTCAGGAGAAACAATTTTTGCGACAACAGGAAAACCTATTTCTTGAGCTATTTTCGCTGCTTCTTTTTCATTTGTTGATAATTGAAATCTTGGAACGGATATACCATACTCTTTTACAATGGATTTAGCTTCCGACTCAAGGAGTGCCTTACGATTTTCACTACGCGCTTGAGATACTATTTTATCAATTATATTCACATTTAAATCTCCATTAATTTGAAGGCTATGACATGTAGAGTTCCTTTAAAATTCTTTTGTTTAAAATATGCCCTTAAACATGAATAACAACATAAAAACCCAGCACAACAAATTGATCCTACAACAACACCAGCAATACCCAACGTATACAACCAATTTTTAACAAAGTTTTGACACATAGTTAATTTTATATTACCAAATTTTTTGTTCTATGTTTTAAAGCGAGCACATAGCCTGTAACCAGTCCAAACGCTAGCCCGCCAACATGTGCTAAAACGTTAACGTTTTCACCCATATTAATAAGAAGTAACATAAACGCGAAAGCTAAAGCACTAATAACTGATTTCTGTGTTGCTGTTCTATCATAAATTATACAAGCCCCAAGTATAGCAAATATTGCTCCCGAAGCACCAACTGACACATAGTTTACTCCATAAAGCAACGTTAACAAATTCCCCGCTAAGCCTCCTAAAATGTATATACCCAAGTATTCAGGTAGGGAAAACAGGTCTTCTGCACGCAAACCAAAAATCAATAGAAACATCAAGTTACCCCCAAGATGTATTATAGATGCATGCATAAACATGGAAGTAAACAGTTGATAATAAAAACAGTGTTCTAAAACAAGAAAATTATTCTGCCCTAAAGCATCTATCACATTTTTTCCTGTAACAAAAGCGTTTCCTCCAACAATAGCACCATAAACATAAAATATAATGTTTAAAGCAAATAACATGTATGTTATTTTATATTTTTGAGAACTTTTCAAGCTTTGAAAAATCATCGGGAGAACTTCTCAACTATTTTCTGTTTAATTTTTGATGAACTATCAAGGGCATCTGCTTCGAATTTTCCGATTTTAACGATTTTTACAGACAGATTGTCGTGCGTTTTTAGACATATTTCCACATCGTGTTGCATTTGTTTTTGGTCGTACCCCAAAGCGATGATATCTGGTTTGATTTTTGTTACAACTTGATTTATATCAAGAGCTTCAAGACCTAAAATGGCTATGTCGACAACTTTAAGGGATTCTACTAAAGCGCGTCTTTGATCTTCAGGTATTATAGGTTTTTTTCCTTTAACACGC